>DAIRSD010000010.1:0-24676 GCA_036804625.1 Aureliella sp.
GTTTCAGCGACCGACATAACCAGATGACAGGTTGTTTCCAACGTAATTCTTGCCGGCTACTTTGATTTTTACCGCCCCCGTCCCGATATCGACTCAAACAAGAGACCTAACAAGCCATGAATTGCTGGTATCTACTGCAAACAAAACGGGTTGCCGCAGTGACGATTGCTTGGGTCGGCTTGGGTTTCGGCCTAGCAATGGGCAACGAGTCGCCGGCACTGACGGCGGATGCCGATACAAGCCAATCGATCCAACAGCAGGCTGTTTTTCTTTCCACCGCACAGTTCCAAATTCCTTTTAGCATCGATCCATCTGGCACGCAGCCAACTGCCGTGCAATTGTTTGTCTCGACCGACGAGGGGCGGACCTGGCAACAGCAAGGCAGTGTGAGCCCCAGCGCTGGACACTTCGAATTCCGCGCTGCCGCCGAAGGCAATTACTGGTTCACGGTTCGCACAGTCGATGCAGCGGGTACCGCGTTTCCCAGCCCCAACCCGCCAATGCGAGTTGCTGTCGATACGAGCAAACCAGAAGTAGCAATCCAGGCGGACCTGGACCATCAAGGCAATTTGATCGTCGATATCCAAGCAGCCGATTCAAATTTGGATCTGCAATCCGGAATATTGCGAGTTCGCACAGATCGCGAAACCAACTGGCGCGAGATCCCAGTGGAGAGCCTACAGCCAGTTGGCAACCGTTTCGCAGGCCAAATCGAGCTGATCTTACCGCCCTGCCGGGAAGTGCTGATGGTCCTGAGCATCATGGATCAGGCCAAACAGATTGGCCAGGCTAGCTTTCAGTTTACCATGCCACGCACCGCAGTTAACCAACCCGACTTGCAACTTGCCAGTTCGCGATCTGGCTCGAATCAGCCCAACAATTCCGTTTTGCCCGGTGAAAACATCCCAGGTGCAACCACTTGGGATATCTCAGCAACTGGTAATCCGAAACGCGGCGCCAACGGCACTCCACTTGGCACTCAATCACCTGAAACCACCGCCATAGATACTGGTCGTTACCCTACTGTAGCTCGCAAGAATGAAGGCGCAGACGAAAGTCGCTCTACCGGACAATTGACCAGTAATTCAGAAGTCGTGCTATCGCCCAACGATTCTATTGATGCCCAACCCGAGGAACTAGAACTTCCAAAACCCGTAGATCTGGCCACACGTGAATTGGCAAGTCCTATCGATCCCGATAAACCTTACTATTGCAAGGCTCGCACTTTCAGCTTGGACTATTCGGCTGAAGCGCTCGGCGGCGGGCAACTTTCCGAAGTGGAATTGTGGGGGACGGAAGATCAGGGACACTCCTGGGAAAAGTGTGTGACCGATCCAGATCGCACCAGCCCCTTTGACGTAAAAGTTGCCAACGACGGACTATTCGGTTTCCGCATGGTTCTGGTAGGCAATGGAGGATATGTGCTAGGCCAGCCTAAGCCAGGTGATTCAGCGGATATCTGGATTCATGTCGACACCGAAGCGCCCAGATGCAAGATCACGCGAGCCGTCTATGGAGAAGGCTCCGAGGCTGGAATGTTGGTCATTGACTACAACTGCTTGGACGCCGATTTGGCGGAACACCCGGTTTCACTTGCATATAGCGCCAGTATGGAAGGCCCTTGGACACCATTTGCCAGCGGCCTTAAGAACACCAGCCTTTATCTGTGGAAAGTGCAATCCGACATGCCTTCCCGAGTCTACTTGCGACTGGAAGCCATCGACAAAGCTGGCAACCTAGGCACACACCTATTAGATCTGCCGGTCAACATGAAAGGCCTGGCACCGCGCGGACGTATTGAAGGAATTCGTCCCATTCTGTCGGTCGAAGGTTCTCGTTAAGGCAATGCCTTAAGTAAATCCTCTTCTGTTCGTCTGCTTGAACTACCCATCAAGCTCAAGCAGTTGAAACTTCAGATAACGCAATTCTGGCATAGCTAGAGGCGTGGGGTGATCGGCTGGGAGACCTCGCTGGCAAATCAAGCGGGCTGACCGGTGCGATCGCCCAAGCCCTTCCAGGTTCGCTTGTGTGAGCTGATCGGAACTAAAGTGGCAGGAACAAGAGGCCAGCGCCAACAGCCCACCCGGCTCGACCACGGCAGACGTAAGCTGAGCCAACTTGGCGTAAGCCGAGGCAGCGCTGGATAGGGCTTGCTGGTTAGGAGCAAATGAAGGCGGGTCACAAATCACTAGGCTCCAGCGCTGCTTCTGCTTAGCCGCTTGCTGCAAAAAGTCGAAGGCATCGGCCACCAACCCATAATGCCTTTCGGGACTCAGTCCATTCAACTCCCAAAGCGCGCCAGCCGACTGAATGGCATGCTGAGCCACGTCCACTGAAGTTACATGCTCGGCATCGCCCATGCCAGCCGCCATTGAAAACCCGCCATTGAAGCTGAATAAATTCAGCACTCGACGGCCTTGAGACAACTTTCGAACCAGCGCTCGATTGTCACGCTGATCCAGAAAGAAACCCGTTTTCTGTCCCTGCACCACATCAGCTTCAAAAAGCAACCCGTTTTCAAGAAAATGGAAGGGCTTGGAAGGCAACTGACCAACCAAAGCATCACCTCGCGTGCCTCGGCCTCGTTGCCGATGCACGACCACCGACAAATTTAAGCGATGCGATAACCACTGAGCGATCGCTTGAGGTTGATAGAAATCTTCGGGTGCGCCTCCGTCCAGTTTCATCACTGCAGTGTCGTCATATAGGTCCACGATCAGCCCCGGCACTCCGTCTCCCTCGCCAGCCACCAACCGCCAGCCTGTCGTATTACTTTGAAACAACGACTGTCGTAGCCTGATGGCCGCCTCCAGTCGTCCCGTCAGCCAATCATCATCCAGATGAAAGGGGGCTTGCGTGCTGCAGATTCGCAGCGCTAAAGGATGTTCTCTGCAATAGATGCCACTGGCAATGATGTCGCCACTACGCGATTGAACCCTAGCTACGCTGCCTGAGGGGGCTGTGGGCAAATCGATGGCGTCGGAGAATAGCCAACAGTGCCCCCGCCGGATTGAACGCAACAGATCTTTCTGTAGCCGAACAGTGATCACCGCACCAGTACGAACCAAAGGCATTGAAGTCTCCAGATGAATTTGTGTCGGAATTTATTTCTACTTAGAGCCTAAGGCGAGCGGCAGATGAAAACCAACGCAGAATACCAGCACGACGCCCCGCAAGTGAGTCAGTTGATTGATTCGACACTCACTCGCTGGCGCGTCGGGCTGGTATTGTTTTAATCGCCACTCGCTTAATAGCGATTTCCCTCTCCAAACCCCCAAAAGTGATCAACGCAGTCAAACAGCCTTGGCATAGCCATGTCGCCGTGTTCTACTGAGGGCAGTACTTCCCTTTACTAAGCCATTTGGAAAACGACAACATGAGCCATTCTAGTCCATCAGAACGGTACCGCGTGCTTCTGCAAAAGGAGCAACTAGTATTTAGCGCTGCCCATTTTATCACCTTCGCTGGGGATATCTGTGAATGTCTACACGGCCACAACTATGCGGTCAAGGCAGAGGTGGAAGGCCCGCTAGACGAAAACCAATACGTCATCGACTTTATCGCTTTTCGGGACACTCTTGCACAGATCGTTAAACAACTAGATCACCACGTGTTGCTGCCTACTAAGCACCCATTGATTATCGTTCGTCAAGATCAACAAGAAGTGACGGCCACCTTCCGCACCAAGCGATGGGTGTTCCCAGCGGAAGATTGCATACTGCTGCCTATAACTAACACGACGGCAGAGAAGATTGCTTGGTGGATAGCTCAAGAACTAAAGGGCAAACTGCGTTCAAACGCGCCCCACTTGGAATGGCTGTAAGCATCTGTCGACGAATATCACGGCCAGTGGGGTCGCTGCCGGATTCCTTGGCAAAACACCTACAACCGGTGCAACTCCTATCTTCACCTTGGCCTGACGACACAGCTATCAAAATTAGGCCGCAATGACCAAACCTTGATCCGTAGAGATTCGATGGATCGATAAAGCGTTGTGTCCTGCAGGCGTTGGCCTGGAGATTGCGCATCTTGCTGTCGAATCCTAGTTGGCTCACACCAGGCAGCCGCAGTTTGGGCCTGGAGCCTTTTTGAGGGAATCTTTCATGGTCGTATTGAGTATGCAGCAACCCGAAGGGGTTCGTAAAGCTGCCATCTTATTGATGAGCCTCGAGGAAGATGATGCGGCTCAGATTCTCTCGATGCTGCCAAGAAGCTACGTCGAAAAAGTATCCATCGCCATTGCCCAAATGGACATGGTTTCCTCGGCAGAGCAAGAACGAATCATTGCCGAGTTCCTGCAAACTCGCCCCAGCGCGCTCAATCCAAGTGCCGGTGGTATCGGCAAGGCAAAGACATTGGTTAAGAAGGCGCTGGGTAAAGACGCCAGTGACATGCTGAACGTTTTACAGCAAACGCTGGAGGCTATGCCCTTCGGCTTCCTTCACAAAGCCGACTCGCAAAGCATCCTTACCTTTCTGAACGACGAGCATCCCCAGACGATTGCACTTGTCTTAGGATATTTGCCACCCGCTCTAGCGGCCAGCGTTCTAGGGGGATTGCCAGCGGCGCGCCAACTGGCAGTGATCGAGCGAATTGCGGACATGGGACACACCAGTCCCGAGGCGATCGAGGAAGTCGAAAAGGCGCTGACCACTCGCATGGCTCTGTTTATGACTCAAGCCTACCAAAACGTGGGCGGTGTACCTGCCGTAGCTGAGATTCTGAACGTGAGCGATCGAACGACCGAAAGAAATGTGTTCGATGGCTTAAGCAAGAACAAGGGAGAATTGGTAGAGGAGATTCGCCGCTTGATGTTCGTCTTCGAAGATCTGATCAAATTGTCCGACAAAGACATTCAAACCGTGCTGAAAAACGTCGAGACCAATCAATGGGCGATGGCACTCAAAGGTGCCAGCCAGCCCTTGCAAGACAAGGTTCTCGGAAACATGTCGCAGCGAGCCGCTGAAATGCTGCGTGAAGAGATGGGATTTTTGGGCAAGGTCAAGCTCAGCGAAGTCGAAGCCACTCAGCAAAAGATCGTGGACACAGTCCGGTCTCTGGAGGACGCTGGACAGGTCACGCGCCCCAGCGGCAGCCAAGCGGAGGAATTCGTTTCTTAGCATGCGATTCAAAATTCAGCTTGGAAACCGTTGATTGGCAGGTCTGTGCGTCAAAAAGGAATCGGCATTCAAACAGGACAATGCGGGTCATCTTTGTATGACAGGATCGGCATAGGCGGCCATTTGAATCTGACGATACACTTCCCTGGCCTGTTCAAATTCGGCCATGGCTTCACGTGGTAAGACTCCGCGCTGTTTCTCGATCGAAGCGTCCAACTGCTGCAGCAGATAGTCGATCTGTTGCACGGGAGGTCGCACCGGTTGTTGGTCAACTTCAAAGTACCAAACTCCCGTGTGTGCAAACCTTTTTCGTCCGTCCGGCTGGTCCGACCAAGCGCGCACCACGACCCACCCGGACTCAATGTCGCGGATCGCTACGTCCCTACGTCTGAAATCATTTTCGCGGATCGTTCCGTTGATCCGATTCTCATCTTTTATAGTCAACACACCCTTTCCCGACCATTTCCATGCGCCTTGTTGGGTCCTTACCGCCTCAGGAGTGACCGCATGTTTCACCTGTCCATTGACAAGCACCTCGCCGCGCGAAATCGGTTCGGGACTGACCACGTCCGCCTCCCAAGTGAACTCGCCACAGTGATCTCGGCTCGCCTGAAATATTTTGCCAGGAAGCTCGCCATCGACACGCGCCGTGAGCATCGGGCCTGTTGTCACGAAAGACCGACCGCATCTTAGTCCATCCAGCCAATCGTCCAATTTGAAATCAGCACCCGTATGGACATAGACGCGACTGTACCCAAGTGGCACTGGATGAACACCTGAAGCAGTGCCTGCGGTAGGACTCATGCGAAAGCCGCAATTGAGCAGTGCATAGAACATTTCGAAGCCAAACTCCAACCACCCCCACTCAGTTAGCATGCCCGGCGGTTCTTGCTCGAACTCTTTCCAAGGCGGCAGAGCAAAGCCGGCCTGTTTAAAGCCAAAATTGGTTCGCCAAACACTGTTATTCGAAAGCTCATACAAGTCGACTTTGGCTATGGGAACTAGCATCAATGACCAAGGCCAATTGTGCTTATCAAGATCCAACAGTGCTCCTTCGCGGCGGGCTTGCTGGACGATCGCCCCGACGGGCGGCACGGATTGAGTGAACGGAGTACGGTGGTTGAGAACGAAAATTGCACCGAGCGTGTGCTGTCGCGGACCGATCGAGAAGATTTCGTACTCGGTGTTTCTAGGCAATATCACTTGTTGATTATTGACCCATATCGGATCGTAACCAAGATCCTCTCGAGGCCCAAAAGGGGATGGCCCCTGTGAACGCAGGCTGGAAGGGTCCAGATTGGGAGCTTTGTCGGACGAGGTTGTCCAGAACGTTACGGGAAAGGTCACATTGAGTTCTTCTGCTGACATCACGTTGGGCAACTCGGCGATACGACGATGCACATGCGTTTCGCCCGAGTACCAGCCTTGAGCAGCCATGTTGCTCCAGCGTTGCAGTGCGAATGACTTTTCTATCGTTGATGAATCGCTTGGTGATGCTTCCAATTTCGCGATCAACAGCTTGTCTTTAAGTGGAATGTATTCTTTGCCACGTTCGATCGTGACCTGATACGCGCCGGGTGCCAAGTCGATCGTGAAAGGATGTGCTGATGTTGTGGTATGCTTCTCAATTGAGTTCGGCATGGGAACCCACGCTTCGGCATACGGCCAAGCGCTGCCCTCATCTCTAGCAGATCGAACAAAGAGCCAGTTTCCTTGTGCATCTTGAATGTAAACTCGAGCAGCGATCGGATTCTTGGAATCGGCATCGATGATCGAACCGATAAAGCGAACCTGTTGCTTGGGTTGTTCGGCGATATTCTGTGCTATGGCATTATTTCCCAAGCCGTCCAACAGCAGCAAAACCGCAAGAACAAAAAAGTATAATCTAGGCGTCATGTTGGCTCTGGATTGTTGCGGATCGCTCCGCCGATCCTTTCTCGGAATTACAAAATTCTAGGCTCTGGTTGTATCCATACTGACCGGCGGAGCGGTCAGTGACACATGCTTGGTCCGAACTTTGGTGACTCCGATTCACTGGCCAATCTTCTGGAGTAACTGCTCGGCCTGTTTGCGATGCAGAAAGGGTCCTGGAGCGTCCAGCGATGCACGTAACGTCTTGACGGCAGCTACACGCTTACCCGACCGCTCTGCAAAACAGGCCAAATAGTAGGCTGTATCGGGCTGTGCTTGGCCGCCAACCGCGATACGTTTGAAAATCTGCTCTGCTTCTTCAATCAGATTCATCTGAAGATAGACCCAGCCCAGAGTGGCAGCCACTTCTAAATTGGTCGGCAATTGTCGAACACTAGCCTCAGCAAGCGCTCGCGCATCACTGAACTTCTGAACGTCTCCCATATCAACTAAGGCGCACTGCACGATTTACCCTAACTACTTACCGGTTTCTTCCTGAATGCGATTGATTTCGAGCCGCTGTTCTTGGGCCTTCGCTTCATTGCCCACTTGGTCATGAAGTCGCACCAATGATTGGCGGCTACTGATGCTGTTGGGCTGGACAGTCAGCACGCGATCGAGCGAGCCGATGGCTTTTTCAATTCGACCGGTATTTTCATAGATTTCTGCCAGCAATTCCAATAGTTCGCAGCTATAACGTTCCTTCAACATTTTCTGAGCTTCGACGATTTTTAGCGTTGTAGTGGCGACCCGCTCGGCATCGTCGAGTCGCTGTTCCTTGACATTCAACTTGGTTAACATCCAAGCGCTCTTGAGTGCCAGCGGAAGGGCATGATGCACTCTTTCTAGGTGAATTCGAGACTCCTTATCACGATCCTTCAATGTATGCGATTCCGCCAACAAAGCATGTGTGGCCATGGTGGCTACTCCCGAGGTCAGTACTCGGTAGAGTTCCGTTTCCAGGCCAGTGTCGGGCACCCCTACCTTAGCCACTAGGTCATACATCAAATCGGCGACCAGCGGGTTGGTAGGGTCAGCCTGAAAGCTGGCATCCAAAACTCTTAGGTCAACGGTTTGTGACTTCGACTGGTTCATCCGCCGAATAAATTCAACTCGGTATACTTCCGACAGCGCCCGAGACAAAACACGACTTTCTCCTAGCCTGAGCCCCTCTTGCAATAATGACGCCGCATGCTGCAACTCTTTGGAATTTCCGTCGTAAAGCTTAGCCAATTCGGCGCGTACGGCTGCATTGGCAGGATCTGATTTTAGACGTTGCTGCAAAACGTCTCGCGCTGTCTCACGCGAGGTCGTCTGCAATCGCCTGTCTCCCAATTGATTGGCTAGCGCCGCCAACCGCAAACTAGCCGTCGGGGATCTCTTGGCGGCAATCTCTAACAATTCAATGCCCTTTTGCTGCCGACCCGCTTGAAGGTGCAATTGACTGGCCATCAGCAACACCTCGACAGGTGTACCAACAGATCGAGCGGCCAGGGCAGCATGATGCTCAAAGGCCGGTAACAATTGCTGGTCGTGTGACTGGAGGTACTCTTCCAGGTAACTTGCCGCCAACATCACGTGACCTTGATCGAAACCTTTTGCATGATCAGGTGAAATACGTCGCAACATTCTCCGGCCAGTATCGATCGACCCGCTTTGAATAAGCGCTGCCCCAATGATATAAGTACTCTGCTGCTGTGGATCGAGCACTTGGGCTCGGCGGAATAGCATTTGTGTATAATCCGAGATGGTCTTCTGGGACGACTCGACGTCTGAAGGCTCGCTAATCGGATACTCAGGCAACGCCATCTTTTGCGTCCGGGAAGCGGAAGGCTGGCGGCTGGATTGGATTTGACTGTCTTTGTTTGAAGTGATTAACGCGGCTGGCTGCCAGCCAGCCAGTTCCCTGAATCCAAGCTCCAGATACCACCGCGAATGCGCTGATCGGTCTCTCTGATTGCTTAAAAACACCAGCATGGCAATCAGGCCAACCATCATCGTAGGTGCCGACCAGAGTAGCAGACCATGCCATGGTCGTGATGCAAACCAGGCAGGAATACAACCTGCAAGTCCCGTCAATAAACTAACTGGTTCAAGCGTTGACCAATCAAACAGTGAAGTACCCGCCTCTGTTTGGCCGCTGGGAGTGCCTGGTGAAATTTGAGCCGGGTCAAAGTCGGGATCTTCCATCGGCTGCTCGAACGACAGCTCTTTCGAATATGCTGGCCGCGATCCTGTAACCTTGTCGTAAAGCCAATCACGTACGCGGTCGATAGTCTCCAACAGTATCCAAAGTGGCAGCAGCATCATGCGCCCAAGCCACTGGGAAACTTCGATCATTCGATTGACAATTTCGTCGATGTCAATTCTGCGCATTGAAGCTCTTGCAGAAAACCATTTGTTGATTGCGTTACGGTGATCTCCAAGTGCCGCAGACCGCTTTCCCAATTCATGGGCTAGTCAGGCAATCGGCACTTGGAATGTGCCCGCTACTTTTATTTTCGTCGCCAGCATCCTAGTCGTCCATGGCACTAGGATCCGCTGGTTCCTCTCTAGACGGTTCGTCTGAATCCGAAGAGTCTTGGCTGTCTCCAGTGGGCTGACCGCTGCTGGATCGTTTACCCGCTGCCTGCGAACGCTTTTTCGCCAACAACTTGCGCTGATCCTGGGTCAACACCTGCTCCATAACCTGCAGTTCGGCCTTTCTCATGTCTTCAAGCTCCGCTTCCAAACTTTGGATCTTGGCACGATAGTCGGTTTGTATTCTACCGATTTCTTCACGTTGCTGTTGGTTGACCAACTGGCTAAAGAATTTTGGTAGTCTTACCGTCGTCCTCTTTGGCTGACTGACCAAGGCGATGGGATCGACGTTTGTTTCTTGAGGCTCTACTGAAACATCGCGAGACTCCTGGCCGTCTGCAGCAGAATCTTTCGAGTCACCTGCTGGAACCACTTTTGCGGCACCACGATTTTTCTTAGGTTTAGCAGGTAGGTCACTAGGTTGTGCCTTGGCTTCAGGCACAAGTGCATCCGGCGATTTCGAAGCTTGTGGGGATTCAGACGACTGCTTCGCCGACTTTTTAGGTTGCGACTTCTCTTTGCCCGAGCAACCTGTGCCCGCCACGCCCACGACTAAACCACTTAACAAAACCATGACTACCCAACTTCTTACCACTCGTAACATCTCCGCTCTCCTTCTGCAAAGCAGACCTAAACGACCTTCCGCGCGGGCAGCCCCGTGACGCCAACGCAGGCCGTAGATCGGTAGAGGGAGAAACAGGAAGATCCTTACACTTTTTTTGTAAGAATTTTGAATTTTTTTAGAAATGTTCTCGATGATCCAAATTTTCGTGCACGCGGCAGAGAAAAAACGCTAGTAACTACCGTCGCCAGGCAAAGGGCCAGCACGTTTCCCTGCGGCGGCCTCGCAGATTTGTCTATCGTCTGGCGACGGAAGCTCCTGGGGATGCGTAGGATGCCGCTGGCCTTAACGCAGCTGCGGATTGGAAGAAATAGGCATGGCCATCTCCTTGGGAATAGGCGGCATGTACAGTTTGGTTTCTTCCTGAAAGGGCTGATTGTCCGAAGTATCCAGCCGGAACATGTCGGCAACCAAGCGGTCCGCTGTCAGTACAACAGGGGTATCCCACTGGGTCAACACGTGAAATTCAGTGCCATCTTCGGCTGCTTTTGCGTTCCACTGCTCAGCTTGGTATAGCCAAAATGGCATCGGTGAATCGGTATGACCAATCGCAAGGGTCGCCCGATTAGGCTTAAGAGACGATTGCGTCTCGAAGGCTCGCTGGTCGATCAACGCGCTAGCGTGATACGGTGCTGGCTTGTCATTTAGTTGTCCGGTCAACCACCAAACCTTCTGCTGTCCCAGTTGCCCTTCGGTAACTTGTGTCCAAATATATTGCTGGCAGATATTCCTAAGCAACTCAGCTTGGCCGCCGATGGCCAGATACATGGCAACGACGGGATCTTGTAGCGAGCCTGCGGTCAGCGGCAGACGCTCGCGGACTTTCCCTAGGTCGACCTGAGTCCGCATGGATTGCTGGCCTACCAGAACTGTAGTAGATAACAGTTCACCGTCGCTGACTTGCATCAGCGAGTTCATCTGCTGACCGGCCGGTATTTGCATGCTCAACCTCAGCCGTCCACTGCCCTGCCCAGCTCTAACAAATTTCCCGAAGCTGCTTCTTGTCTTGCCAAACATTCGGATCGATTGCCGCACATCGCAAACAGTCGGCTTGCCCCAAACCGATTCTAGCAGGCTGCGATGCAGAATCTGTGTAGCGACAGCCTGAACAGCCGGTTTCGCTAGCGATTCAGTCTGCAACGGTTCGGCTTCTGTCTGCTGGGCCACCGACCCTTGCTCCGACGAATCCTGCGCACAAAGCGTGCCAGAGCAGCTAATCCAACAAAAGTAACTTGCCAACCCGATAGCCAACCTAACCAGACTGCTTTGGCAGGTTAGAAACACCAGCCACCATTGGGTACCGCGTGCTTTGCTGTCATTGGAAATTGGCAATTTGTTCCACATGAGCGGGTTATGCTGGATTTACCAAAGAAATGGGTGGCTGCATACCGAACAATAGCCATGAGGACTGTTTAGCTTGCGACCTAGTGAATCAACTGTTGGCAAGCTTGCATTCAGTTTCAATCGACTCTTCGGGCCTTGATCGCTGCATAGTAGGCGAGCCGGGTCGTTAGAGTCTAGTCGAGTTGCCCCAGAGGCTCGCTCGATGGACTGCCCGACACTATCAACCCAGGAACATTTCGTTGGAAGGCTGGCATTGGTTTCGACCAGAGCGTTGCCTCAGCACGGGAGCAAAGCATGAGAATGCGTCTGTTTGTAACTCTGATCGTGGCCACATTGGGCTTCTTGCCAGGATGTAGCTCTACCCACCGTCATAACCTGCCGCCAGCCCAGCGATTGTTGGAACCCGGCCCAGGCGTCGGCGGGCCAGGACCGGGCGTGATGGGGCCAGAGATTGCCGCAATGGCTGGTCCGGGCATGCCCGGAGCTGATCCTGCGATGGCAGCAGCAATGGGCTCAGAAATGGCGGGCGGTGTTATACCGGCCAGTTGCAATTGCGCTGGAGACGGCGGGATGATGATGGGCCCCGGACCTGGGATGCTAGTCGGCACAGCAAACATTCAAGTCATCTTTGGCAACCCCGATGGCATGAAGATTCACTATGACAGCGTGGGCGACGGAACCTTTGGCAGCGAGCCGCTGTTTGTTCCTGGCCGACTTGAATTTCCGCAAGGCGGCATCTACCGATTGAAGCTGACCGACATCTCAGGCTTGGAAGGTGTCGAACTGTACCCAACTTTGGAAGTCGCGGCTGGTAACATTCGTACCGCGGCTTACTTGGCACACAACGCAATTCCGGTGCAGTTCACTTCTGACGATTTCCAGTTTGTCATCGGCGGCAATTTTGTGACCAAAGTGATCTACCTTCCCGATCCCGAGTTTCAGGGTGACGCGCTGGCCGGTGTTGGCGTCATGTCCAGCAATCGACTGGAGCCCGGCTTGGATCCAATCGCTGAAGCAGACCGTCTCGGTGCCATCCTGGCGATCATCCGCACCGTGAACAAGGACGTAGAAATGTCTGGTCACGGAGCCGGTCTGGCTGCGATGGGGCCGGTCATGATGGGCGGAATGTGTGGGCCTGACGGATGTCCAATCCCTGGCGGCGTACCAACATCACTACCTGGTTACGTGGCTGGTGTCACGGGGCCGCAGTATGGCATGACCTACACGGGGACACCCATTGGTCTACCCGGACCTCCACATATTCCGCTGGGCTCTCCGGCTGGGCTGAAGAAGCACACCATTCGCAATACGACTCACATGCACATTCCCGATCCTGTCCAACACGTAAAAGTAAACGTACGCCAGACACCTGGTCAAAGCTATCCTGTGCCGCCAAGTCGCGTCAAGATCCGCGAGCACAATATCCATCCAGGCGTTCCGACCGGCATGCCAATGTACATGAAGCATAGCCAGAACGTAGGATCAGGAAATGTCGATGGTGCCGATGGTGCTTACTGCCCACCGCAATAGCCAGTCCATAAGATTGGGGAATGTTTGTACGCAAATAGCCACTTCACTCGCTTCAAGAATACAAGGTTCCCATGCTCCGTCACGCCCTAGTACCGGCCAAATGCTACTTAGGTTGCAAACCGCTGCACTTGGCAGGCTTGACGCTAGGGTGCCTGATCAGTTGCCTGTACTTGGCTACTCCGGTTGCGAAGGGTCAAGTGACATCGATGGCTGGCGCTCGGGGACACTATCTGCTGAGCGCTCAAGAGCCGCCTGGTGCGGTTGCCCATTGGCAAATCTCAAGAGGCAGGCCTGGAGTAGGCTGTTACACGGCGGTTTCGATCCAAGGTCCTGAAGGTGTTCAAGTAGGTTTAGCCCGCGATGGACAATTTCTGGAGCCTATCGCTATTCCCGTCACCACAGGAATGTTGGTTGGTGCCGTTTATCGATTCCGTGTCACCGGCATTCCAGATTGGCCCGGCGAGGAACTGTACCCGACTCTGGAGGTGATCGATGCGATTCATCCGGAACCCGGCAGGGAGCATCGTTTTCCGATTCCTGTCGTACTGACAGCCGAAGATCTGGAAATCGCATTGCGAGGATCTTTGGTCACGCGCGTTATCTATCTAGAAGATTCCCAGTTGGCAATGCCACTAGCAGTAGACGCCAAAGATCACTTGACGGTGGATGTTGGGCCAGGTGAAAACGCTTTGCGGGCTGCAGACCAGTTGGGAAGGACGGTAGCCATTCTCCGCATTGGCTCCCGAGTCCCCAGCGATTTAAGCGGCGACTTGAGCGAATTTCTTAACGGTTGGCCGCCCTGGGTTCCTCTTCAAGTAGCCCCAGACCGTGAAGCCATGATTCGAAAGGGTAGGTGGGACGAAGTGGTCCCGGAAGATCGGCCCGAAGCGGTTTACTCCGAGAATCACAATCAAGATTATCCACGAGTACCCTTGCATGACTAAATCGCTCCAACGATCAACCACTAATCCCTTTGCCGACCGCTTGAGCCTAGTGATCAGCGGCTTGCAAGGTTTCGTTTTGTGCTGGGTCTGTGTGTCGCTTTGCGGCTGCCACTCGCTAATGCCCTCTGGCCCTAGTTTGGCTCAACGCTCTCCGGCACAGCGCTCGCCAGATCAACCTTTGGTTCAGCCACATCAGGCTGATCAGCGACCAGTCAGCGATGTCGTTGCCGCAAGTCACACCGCTGCCGCTGCCCACCGGTCCCAGGGGACAAACTGCCAAGCGATGTGTGGTCAAGCGCCGGGGGACACTGCATGCTCATGTGAACATTCGCCTTCGAACTGCGCTGTCTGCGGCCGGCATTTTGATGAAAACGAATACGTTACCGATGGTGGAGATAGCGATCCTGCCGTTGTGGTCCGCAAAGATTGGAGTGCCACAGGAGCAAATCCCACCGACACGGTTGTTTACTATCAAACCGAAGGCGGCAAACTGTGTGTGCAACCATCCAACCGCGTGGGAATCTACGCTCCACGATTTGGCACGGTACGGCAGGTAACCGGACCAGGAACCGCTGAAGTTGCCCTGTCGACCAGTCGAGTCCATACTCCGGTCACTGCGATCGGTCTCCAGGATCAGCAGTTAGCTGCCAACGTTCGCTTGAATCAGAATCCCGTTGGTCAAAAGCAGATCATGCAACTGGATCGATTTCAGGAGGAGCAGCGCGGGACCCCAATCGATGGCGTACAACCCGCTGTGCCAGTTAGCGATGCGGTCGCGGCATTGATCAATGTGGATGTGTCGGTAGCGGACAAAGCGGTGTCTCGCGATCTAGCTGTCATGGCTAGCCGAACTACTCTGGTGCAGTCCATGTTCAACCCCGAATCTCTGGCTGTGATCATTGACGAGAAACTAGCCGCTACGGTTTACCGAACTCAGGCGGCCAACGAGGTCTTCGTCTACGAAACTCCCGACAAATGTGGCTTAAGAGTCATCAAAAGCGCCTCGCACACCACTGCCGATTCTGGCGATCGTATCAGGTTTACCATTCGTTTCGAAAACATCAGCCCGAACCGGTTAGAGAAAATGGTGGTGCTGGATAGCCTATCTCCAAGGCTAGAGTATATTGAAGCAAGCCAGCAATGTAGTCTGGCGGCGGATTTCAAAGTCGAGCCCAACCAGGCGGGCTCAAGCACTTTGCGATGGGATATCGAATCGGGCATCGAACGTCATCAAGGAGGCGTCATCAGTTTTGATTGCTTGGTTCGATAAACGACCCCTTAGGGATGGCAATCACGAGTTACTGCAAGACGCATTATGCATTCTACCGATCTTAGACGCGACCACATTCAAGGAATGATGATCGGCTGCGCCATTGGGGACGCACTAGGTTGCTCTAGACAGGGAATGTCGCGCCGACTGGCACTGCGAAAATACGGGCGAAAACCTCTGGCATACCGGACTCTGCGCAACGTCGGATTACCAAGTCCCGTCACTGGATTGGTCTTAAAGACTGCTCAGGCGATCGTCTCCTCAGGGGTCAACAGCGAGTTCTTTGTCCTGCGGTTCCAGCAGCGGCTGGGCTGGTACCTTTTAAGTTGCCCAGTGGGCATGAAACTACCCACCCTCTTAGCTGCCGCAAAGTGCTGGATTCGTTGGTTTCGAATCCCAACAGGTATCAATTCTGCTGGAAGTGAAGCGTCCACGCGGTCGATCTTCATCGCTTTGGCCCTGAACCGAGCTGGCCCTAGAACGAACAAGTGGGTAGAGCAAATCACACGCGTTACCCATACTCATCCAATTGCGGTGGATGGCTGCCAAGTCCTGGCCTCTCTGGCGGACACGCTCATTCAGCAACTGGGCAGCTTTGACGCATTGGAAGTCTGCAAGAAACTAGAATCATTCAGCAGTCAAACCGAACTGAAAAAGAGACTCGCTCAATTGCCCCAATTCTTGGAGCAAAAACGTAGCCCACTTGCGGTTGCCAATCACTTTGGATGGGATACCGGAATCAGTGATTACATGATTCCGATGACTGTCATGTCCTGTTACTGTTTTTTGAGATACCCCAAGGATTTTCGCCGAGCGGTTGAGTCAGCCATACGCCTGGGCGGGGACACTCGCACCTTGGGTGCCATCGTGGGCAGTTTGAGTGGAACCTACAGAGGCTTTTCCGAGTTGCCTGATCTTTAAGTTCGCGGCCTTTCGGACTTTGCTTACGGTCCAACCTGGATCAGCAAGATGGTCATGAGGCTTTCGCATTGGCCACATGGCGTTGACGATCTATATGCACCTCCGGGCGAGCCGGTAGCACCTCTGGAACTGACCACCACGAACCTGCTTCGCTTGACATTCATTTCCTGGAACCGTATCAAGCGAATTCCATGTGCTCTGCTGACTAACAATCAGCCCACTCGATTGCGACGAAGCTAATTCAGCGATCGGCTAAAATCCGATGCCCCCATATTCGCCTTTGCTCTTTTCGATTCTCTGTAGCAAGCAAACGCATTCAGCCTGAATGATCTTGCCTTCACCCACCGGCCCGGTAGCTTCCCCTGTCTTACTCTTGATACTGACCTGGTCGGCGCGCAGAACCAAAATCTCGCTGATTCGTGCCTGAATCTGCTCTCGATAACTTACAAGCTTAGGCCGCTCGGCATGAACGATGCAATCCAAATTGGCGATCCTCCAACCTAGACCTATGACTCGCTGTGCAGCGGCTGACAGCATATCGGCCGAATCACGGTTTTTGTTCTGCGGATCGGTATTAGGAAACATTTCGCCAATATCTCCTAGCGCAGCGGCACCCAATAGCGCATCGGTAATGGCATGCAGCAGCACATCGGCATCACTATGGCCGTCCAAATGCTGATCGAACTGGACAGCGATTCCGCCTAGTCTTAAGGGACCACCTGGAATCAATCGATGCGTGTCGTGACCAATACCTACTCGAAATTCTGCAGTCATTCTTTGTGACTCACTTTGATTGAGGAATTATCCAACTGCCGAACAGACATCCCTTCGCGATGACTTCATTATATCGAACAGCCGTTTAACAGCGGTAGGGTGGTTTGCTTAAGCTGGGATGCCACTATGATAGGGCGCTTAGGCAAACGCGAGTTGGCAACTTAGGTGCTACGCATTGCCAAGGCGACATCAACGACCCACGCCCTCTTCCCACTAGCTTGGTGGCGGAGGGGGCAGCGGTCAGGGGGCATAACCATCGCTATTATCCAGATAGAGAACTTGACCAAGACTTACCGAGTGCAGCAAAAGCGCGAAGGGCTGCGCGCTGCCATCGGCGGCCTGGTTCGACGACAATACCGCGAAGTCCAAGCCGTGCGAGGCATCAGCCTGCGCGTCGAGCAGGGAGAATTTGTGGCATTTTTGGGGCCGAATGGTGCTGGCAAGACAACCACACTCAAGCTGTTATCAGGCGTGATCTTCCCAACCAGCGGTTCGGCAACGGTGATGGGGCACGTGCCCTGGGAACGCGCCAACGCATATCGCAGCCGATTCGCTCTGGTAATGGGCCAAAAAAATCAATTATGGTGGGATCTACCTAGCCAAGAGTCTTTTCGACTACATCAACAAATTTATCGAATCGATATCGCTCAGTTCCAGCGAACCTTGGATGAGCTGACCGATCTGCTGGCCGTCCGAGAATTACTAGGCCGCCCTGTGCGCGAACTGTCGCTGGGCGAGCGTATGAAAATGGAACTGCTCGCCGCCCTGCTGCATTCACCCGATGTATTGTTCCTGGACGAACCCACCATCGGACTGGACGTTGTCGCGCAGCACAATATCCAGCAATTCCTTCGCTTCTACCAACAACAGCGCCAGATCACCATCATTCTGACCAGTCACTACATGAAGGACATCGCCGCACTTTGTCGTCGTGTGGTTGTCATAACGGATGGTGCCATCAAATTTGATGGTTCGCTCAGCCAAGTGGTTGACGATTTTAGTACAACACGCTTGGTTCGCTTGAGGCTGGGCGATGATCAATCGGCAGAAGGCATAGAAACGTACGCTCAGGTCGAATCGATCCGCCTGCCCAATGTGACTTTGCGCTGTCCCAAGAATAACGTAGCCAAGATACTGGCAGAGCTTTTAGCCAAATATCCGATTGAAGATGTGGCTGTCGACGAACCGCCATTAGAAGAAGTGATCTCCAAGCTCTACCAAGAAAGCAACTCAGCGCAATCTACAGGCGCTGAACAAGCTGGGGCGGTGCGACGATGAGCGACGCAGTAGCCTCGGCGGGCAGTACGATGCACGGCAACTACTTGCGTGGCCTCTGGGACAGATTCTCATGCGGCTGGACTATTTTTCGAATCGCCCTGGAAGAGCGATTGGCATATCGAGGCGATTTTGCGTTGGGGACACTGATGCGATTTTTGCCGGTAGTCACTCAGATCTTCCTGTGGTGGGCTATCTTCGATTCGGTTCAGGGAGGAGCCACCGACGGACGGATGGCTGGCTACAGTTTTCATGACATGATCGCCTATTACCTGCTGAGCATGCTGGGACGGGCTTTTTCTAGCATGCCAGGTTTGGCATCCCATGTTGCCAAACAGATTCGCGATGGAGATATCAAAAAGTACCTCATCCAGCCCATCGATATGCTCAATTTTCTGCTTCTAGCCCGGACAGCCCACAAGGTTGCCTATTATACGGTAGCGACCCTGCCCTTTGCTCTGGTGTTTTATCTGTGTCGTGGTTACTTTGCTCAGGGTTGGCCGGACCCGACAGTCTTAATCGCCTTTGCGATCAGCCTGGTGTTGTCAGTCTTGCTAGGCTTCATGCTTGATCTGTGCATAGTTCTGATCGGTTTTTGGTTTTTGGAGGTCAGTTCGCTACTTTTTGTTTATATGCTACTGAACTTTTTCTTGTCTGGCCACATGTTTCCTCTGGACCTACTGCCTTCCCCGTGGAACGGTTTGGTCGAATATCTTCCGTTTAAGTATCTGGCCTATTTTCCGGCCGCTGTGTTTCTTGGGAAAATTCCTCAGGATCGATTGTGGCAGGAGATTGGTATCGAACTGGCTTGGCTTGTCGCATTGGTCGCCTTGTGTCGCCTGCTGTACTCAGCCGGATTGCGACGTTACGGCGGCTACGGAGGCTAGAAAAATGACAGCACCCGAAAAAATTCGACGCCCCAATTATTGGCAGGTCTATCTGGCCTTTGTTCGGAACTCACTGGTTCGCGACATGATGTTCCGCGCCAACTTTCTGATTGTAATGTTGTCCAGTATCGCCTGGTCAATCATGAATGTCGGATTCTACTGGATCATCTTTCAGCACACTCAATCGATTGGCCACGAAACGGGCTGGGGTAGAAGCGAGTTTTTTGTGTTCATGGGAACCACCTGGATTATCAACTCAATCGTTCAAGCTTTTTTCATGCCTAACTCGGAGGAGTTCAGCGAACTGATTCGCACTGGCGGATTGGATTTTGCACTACTAAAACCCATCGACACTCAATTCTTGATTTCACTGCGCAAGATGAATTGGTCCAGCCTGGTCAATCTTGTGGTAGGCGTTGTCCTAATAGCACTAAGCCTGATCGAAATGTCCGGACGAGCGAAAAACCCCTGGCAATTTGAGCCAGTTAGTGCGGTACTTTACCCAGTTTACATCGTATGCGGCGTGACTATTTTGTACAGCGTTATGATCTGCTTGGCCGCGACAAGTGTTTGGTTGGGGCGCAATCAAACCTTGTACGACTTCTGGTTTTACATCACCAATTTCTCGCGATATCCGATGGAGATCTATGCACGAGGCTGGGGGCTGCCACTGTACTTCATCTTTACTTTTGTGATTCCCGTGCTGGTTGTGGTCAATGTACCCGCCAGATTATTGGCTCAACCTGTCGTGCCGCGAGCCGACTGGGAATGGCCTCTGGCTGGATTTACCTTGTTGGCAACACTCGCTTGCCTAGCTGCCAGCCGATGGGTATTTCAGCGCTCACTGCTGGCCTATCGCAGCGCCAGCAGTTGAGCGAAGAAGGGAATCTATCTTGAGAACCACAAAATAACAATTGACCCAATCTTCCCTTCTCCATTGATATCGTTCGGTAACACTTGTAGGGTGAGCGAAGATCGTGGACAAGTATAGCAACGGGGCGCAGCGTAAAGCGTTCTTACACCCAAGCACGCGCTGAGGGGTTGCGCCGGTCTGCTCAGTGATCCGCCGCTTCAGACCGTCGTATTGATACTGGGAAACTACACTAGGCCCTTTTTGGAATCGCACCAGTCGATTCCAGGCGTCTTAGACCAACGTCTGCCAACGCTCGTCGGTGGCGCGTTGCGAGATCGCTTTGGTGCTGCTGACATCATTGGTTGATCGATATTGATTTGCTGTGCGAACTCCAAATTGTTGCGATGGCGATCTCTCCACGCACCCTACAGCTCGTACACGAACAAGCCGAGCGCCAAGCATCCATTGTCTTGTTACTTAAGGCTGACCAAATTTTCGGGTCCTGCCTTGAACTCGATAGGGCAACCCCTGGATGCGAATGAAGCCTTCGGCGTCGGTTTGATTATAGGTTCCGCCAGCTTCCATTGTAGCGATGCCTTCGTCGTAGAGACTGTTTGGGCTGCTGCGTTCCAGCACGATGACATTGCCTTTGTAAAGTCGCATTTTGACTTCACCGGTGACTACTTCATGCGATTTGCGAATGAAGGCCATCAGAGCATCCATCTTGGCCGAGTACCAATAACCGTAGTAGACCATCTCTGCAATCATGGGCGACAGGCTGTCCCGTAAGTGGACCAAGTCGCGATCCAGCGTTAGTTGCTCGACATGCTTGGCCGCTTCATACAGCAACGTCATGCCAGGCGCCTCGTACACACCGCGACTCTTCATGCCTACAAAGCGGTTTTCAATAATGTCGATGCGCCCCACACCATGACGACCTCCGATTGCGTTAAGCTGAGTAACGATCTCCAGCGGGGACAATTTCTTTCCGTTGACCGAAACCGGCAGCCCACGTTCAATGCCTACGCTCACCTCCTCGCCCTGCTGGGGTGCCTGCTGCGGACTGACGGTCATCGTAAAATCGACCAAGTCGACTCCACAAACATCCAGTCGCTCCAGCTCGCCAGCTTCATAGCTGATATGAAGGACGTTTTCATCGGACGAGTACGGCTTGCTGACGGTGGCCTTGACCGGTATGCCTTTCTTCTGGCAGTAGTCGATCATAGCGGTCCGCCCTGGCATTGAGTCTCGCCACTCAGAGGTTCGCCACGGAGCATAAACTTGATTGTCCGGTCGCAGCGCTTCGGCAGCTAACTGGAATCGGCATTGGTCATTTCCTTTGCCTGTGGCTCCGTGAGCGTAAACCGAAGCTCCCACCTGGTCAGCCACTTCCAAAATCTTCTTGGAGATCAGTGGGCGAGCAATGCTGGTTCCCATCAGGTACGGACCTTCGTACTTGGCTTGCCACATCAAACATGGGAATGCAAAATCGCGGCACAACTCTTCGCGCGCGTCGATCATTCTAACGCTCTTGGCTCCAATATCGATGGCCTTCTTCTTGATAAGCTCGCGATCTTCGCCAGGCTGCCCCAAGTCGACATACACGGCGTGTACTTCAAAGCCTCGGTCAATCAGCCAACTGAGCATACAAGACGTGTCCAACCCGCCGGAATATGCCAACACACATGTTTTCATTTACCACCAACCTCACTCTCAATTATTCAAAAGCCAACTAAAAATCGAACGTCGTGCCCTGCCGTTCTGGGCAAGATTCTGACCGCATTCTGCCCTTTGTCAATCAGCAATGCCGGTGGCTGATGAGCGTCTTTGCTCCAAATGTGGACTAAATCAGGCATGTAATTATAATACACGTCGTGAACGTGATAAATCAGTGAGCAAAGAGAATCCAATGGCAACCAGTATCCCCAAAAGTCAAATGGGTGAACCCACTTGGGAAATTGCATCGCTGTTTCCGTCGCAGGGACACTGGACCGCAGAAGACTACTTGAGGCTTGCCACCAATAAGTTTCGGTTTCAACCGTCTTTAACCAGCAAGCAGATTGAGAGGGTTTTAAGAGAGTCTCTTCTCATCAATCCATATCAGGTGATCCGGATGAACCGAGATCTTCAATTCTTGTCCAACTTCGATCGTGCCACTTGGGTCTAAAACTGAGATCCTGATATCTTCAATCAACCCCGAGACCAACTGAGCAAAACCTAGATATCGAATCTCTCGTACGACCAACGACGCAGCACCATTGGAACTGGAAGCTTCGCCTATCTTCCAATGTTCTGGACGCACTCCGACAGTTGCTTTACCCGTTGTAGCATGAGCTTGCAGGAACTGAAAACCTTTAGCGCTTTTCGGTACCCAGTTCACACCCCATGGGCTACACAGTTCGGCGGCCACTCGGCTGAAAGGACGTTGATAGACCTGCTTGGGCGAACCTGTTTGGATCAATCGCCCCTGTTCCAAGACTGCTAAACGAGTAGCAATTGCAAACGCCTCCCAAGGATCGTGGGCAATCCAGCAAACGGTAGTTTCAAAATGACAGAGCGCTTGGACAAACCGTTGAAGAAGTTGTTGTCTGAGCTGTCCATCCAACTGACTGAGCGGTTCATCCAGCAGTAACAGTTTGGGTCGAATTGCCATGGCCTTGGCAAATGCCACGCGCTGAGCCTGACCGCCGGACAATTGACTGGGCAATCGGTCTCGCAAGTCGCCTATACGGAACCACTGATCGACCTGCTGCAGTCGATCTGATCGTTCTTGCAGGCTAAGCTTCTTTTGTTTCAGCGCAACTTCCAGGTTTTGCTGGACGGTCAACTGAGGATATAGCGCGTAGTCCTGACTGAGCCATGCCACGCTCCGCCGCTGAATCGGTATTTGACTTGCAGCTTGACCTTCTATCAAAACGTGTCCCGACGTCGGCAAAACCAGCCCGGCCATAGCGCGAAGCAACGTGGTCTTCCCGGCTCCGCTGGGCCCCAGAATCACCAGTCGCTCGCCCTGCTGGACGGATAGATCCACGTTTTCTACGACGGACAACGGCCCATGCTGAACGCACAGTGATTTGA
This sequence comes from Aureliella sp., assembly GCA_036804625.1. Lineage (GTDB taxonomy): Bacteria > Planctomycetota > Planctomycetia > Pirellulales > Pirellulaceae > Aureliella. Next base: position 23,110 of record DAIRSD010000010.1, read on the forward strand.
TTTCAACAAATTCCACGCGGCAACTCCACTGTGGACAGAGTGTCTAATTGCTTCAAAACTTCGAAACACACTCGCTAGGGCTTCGGGCTGGTATTATTTTAACTACCACTCGCCTTGTCATGGTTGCTCGCATTAGTTTCGTTACAGTCGTCACTGCCAAATGCTAGCAATCTGTGTTACATCGGTTAAACCATCGACATCCTGTAGATGGGCAGTTGGCCAGACCGAATCTGTATTACGGTTTCTCAATGTATAGACGACAGCATCATAGCGATCCGGTTAGGTTCTACGCAATTTTTGGGGGAATTAAAAGGTGAGCATTCACAAGGGACCCAGCCATTGGGCATGTCAGACACTACTGTTGGCAGGTGTGATGTCGGTGCTTGGCAACGTAGCGACAGGGCAGACACCCTTTCAGACAGTTGGATACGGCGTAGGTTTGGTACAGACCGTACCCTCCTTTGATCTACCCACTGCCCGGCTTGCTGAAAATCCCAGCCCCAGTGACCAACAAACTCCACTAAACCCAACCGACCAAGGCAATCCTGCACCAGAAACTCCAGCCAAATTACCCAGCAAGGATTCGGCAGACAAGATCGGCTCAACCAGAAAGGACTCGATTGCACCGGTAACAAGTCGACAACTGAGCCCTCAGATTCAAGCTGTATCGATCTCCAGTAACCAGGTTGGAACGGGACTTGTTCCTACGCCTAAACAACAGCGCCCCGCAGCAATCTATGTCTTGCCAGACGGAATATCGCGCGGCATGTATCACACTCAGATCTGTTGGTGGGCTAGCAATATTAGACACTTTCCACTGTACTTCGAAGATCCCATGCTCGAGCGACACGGACACAAGCGCTGCTGCTATCTGTGTGGTTCTGAGTGTGCTCAGTCGGTCGTTTCGGGAGCCAAATTCTTCGGTACTATTTTTGCCTTACCCTATCTATACACGCTGCAACCCAAGCATGAATGTGTGTACAGCTTGGGACCTTATCGTGCAGGCAGTGGGGCACCTTGCCTAAGGGATAATCTTCCTTATGACCGAGGCGCACTGATCGTCGAGTCGGCGACTGCCGCTGCATTCTTCTGGGCCATGCCGCTGTAATCGTTTGCATGACCAAAGGCACACATGAACCCGAGTCAACTGAGAAGCTGCTGGACGACTCTTGCTGGTTCGACACCCGTCAACCGAACGTCCAATCCCTGGAAAGGATAGTCAAATCGCTGGTGATCGATTCCCATCAATTGCAGCAGCGTAGCGTGGATGTCGTGTACTGAAACACGATCTTCGACAGCATGATAGCCCAGTTCATCGGTAGCCCCAAAACTAAATCCGGGCTTAAATCCGCCTCCAGCAAACCACATGGTGAAGCCAGCTAGGTGGTGATCTCGACCATCTCCCTGGGCCATGGGAGTTCTGCCAAATTCGCTACCAAATACTACGATCGTGTCTTTCAACATGTCCCTCTGTTTCAAGTCGGTCAACAGTGCGGACACACCTTTGTCCACTTCTCGAGCCGTCCCCTCTGAGTTTGCCTTGACCGCACCGTTGTGATCCCATTCG
>DAIRSD010000011.1:0-13237 GCA_036804625.1 Aureliella sp.
CCATTTCAGGCCTCACCTTTTACGAACATGCCGAGACGCCCGGATTGGGTGGTGAAGTTGAAAATCCCAGTTGGAAAGCAAAGTGGGTTGGCAAGGAGATCTGGGCCAGTGGTGCCGATCCGACTGACGAAAACTTGAAAGTTGGTGTCGCGAAGGGAGCGCCGGCAAGTGGAAACGAACCGTATGAAGTGGACGGTTTGGCGGGAGCTACCATCACTAGTCGCGGTGTTAGTATGCTATTGAAATATTGGTTTAGTAAAGAAGGTTTTGGACCTTACCTACAAAAATTGGCCTCTCAACAAGGAGCCGCCGATGGCAAAACAAACAGTTAGTGATTTATTGCTAAAGCCGATTTTTAAGAACAATCCCATCGGTTTACAGATCTTGGGAATCTGTTCTGCACTGGCCGTCACTACCAAGCTTAGCACTTCCGTGGTGATGGCTATATCGGTCACTCTGGTTACCGCGTTTTCAAGCGCCGCTATCGCATTGATTCGACATCGAATTCCTGGCAGCATTCGTATCATCGTTCAGATGGTGGTCATCGCTTCTTTTGTAATTTTAGTGGATCAGATCCTGAAGGCTTTTCTGTTCGAGACTAGCAAAACACTAAGCGTGTTTGTGGGATTGATCATTACGAATTGCATCGTGATGGGCCGCGCAGAAGGTTTTGCGATGAAGAATGACGCGAAAATGTCATTCTTGGATGGTATCGGTAATGGTTTGGGCTACGGGTTTATCTTGCTTGCTGTTGGCTTTGTTCGTGAGCTGTTTGGCTCGGGAGCGCTTTTTGGCTACACCGTTCTAACGCCGGTAACCTTTGTCGACCCCGCCACTGGCCAAAACGGCTGGTATACGCCAAATGGCCTGCAGTTACTGTCACCCAGCGCCTTCTTCTTGATTGGTGGTATTATCTGGATCATTCGCACCTACCTGCCCGAGCAGGTGGAACAGGAGTAGACAAATTATGGATCAGAGCCTGACTAGTTTGCTAATTAAGTCGGTTTTCATCGAGAATTTAGCACTGTCTTTTTTTCTGGGCATGTGTACTTTTCTTGCTGTTTCCAAGAATGTTAAGACTGCTTTTCAACTTGGAATCGCAGTAGTGCTGGTTCAATTTCTAACCGTTCCACTGAACAATTTGTTGTTTCAGTACGTTATCAAGGAGGGAGCCTTGGTCGGAATTCTAGGTGAAAGCTATGCGAACGTCGACCTGTCGTTTCTAGGATTGATCACCTACATTGGTGTGATTGCTGCAACGGTTCAGATCTTGGAAATGGCCCTGGATCGCTTTTATCCACCTTTGTACAACGCACTGGGAATTTTCTTGCCCCTGATCACCGTAAACTGTGCCATTCTTGGCGGTACTCTGTTTATGGAGCAGCGTGATTACAACTTCATCCAAAGTTGTGTCTATGGTTTTGGATCTGGTTTTGGGTGGGCACTTGCCATTGTTTGTTTGGCAGCGGTGCGTGAGAAGATGCGGTATTCGGATGTACCTGAAGGGCTGCGTGGCTTGGGCATTACGTGCATCACTGCCGGTCTGATTGCGATTGCCTTTATGGCCTTCTCTGGAATGTAAAACTCGTCAACTTTTGAGAAATAAATGGTTTAGTCGCTAATGGAGCTGACTCACATGAATACGACGGTAGCAATTCTCTTGGCGCAGGCGGAGCTTGCCAGTGCTGCTCCAAACACCATTGTCGTTGGTGTCGTCGCCTTTACATCGGTCGTATTGGCCTTGGTCGTCGTGATTCTTTTGGCGAAGAAGTCGCTGGTGCCTGCTGGCAATGTTACACTTGAGATCAATGAATCGAAGCAATTTTCTGTTCCCTGCGGCGGCAAGTTGCTAACCGCATTGGCAGAAAACGGGATTTTTGTTTCCAGTGCCTGTGGTGGCGGTGGAACTTGCGCTCAGTGCAAGGTCAAAGTCCTTGATGGCGGTGGCGATATTCTTGACACAGAGAAGACTCATATCAACAAGCGTGAAGCAAAAACTGGTTTGCGATTGAGTTGCCAGGTTCCTGTCAAGCAAAACATGAAAATTGAAGTGCCGCATGAGGTCTTCGAGACAAAGCAATGGCGCTGCAAGGTTCGCTCCAATCGAAATGTGGCTACCTTTATCAAAGAATTGGTGCTGGAACTACCAGCGGGCGAACAGGTTGATTTTAAGTCAGGTGGTTATATCCAGATTGAAGCGCCTCCCCACGTGGTCCAGTACAAGGATTATGATATCGACTCTGTATTCCATGAGGATTGGGACAAGTACAACGTTTGGCGATATGTGTCGAAGGTCGACGAGCCTGTGGTCCGCGCTTACTCGATGGCTAACTATCCGGGTGAAAAAGGCATTATCATGCTGCACGTGCGCGTTGCTTCACCACCGCCACGCGCACCCGAAGGAACCCCGCCTGGTAAGATGAGTTCCTACATCTTTGGTCTGAAACCGGGTGACGAGGTTACCATCTCCGGGCCTTATGGCGAGTTCTTCATCAAGGACACTCAGAATGAGATGGTCTACATTGGTGGAGGTGCTGGCATGGCGCCGCTGCGAAGCCATATCTTCGAGCTTTTCAGAAATCGTAAGACCAACCGCAAGGTATCTTACTGGTACGGCGGTCGAAGCACTCGCGAATTGTTTTACATTGACCACTTTCGAGCGATCGAAAAGGAATTCCCTAACTTTACCTTCAACATTGCGCTTTCCGAACCCAAGCCGGAAGATAACTGGACAGGCTATGTCGGTTTCATCCATCAAGTAGTGCGTGACAACTACCTGTCCAAGCATCCCGCCCCAGAAGATATCGAGTACTATCTGTGCGGACCGCCAATGATGAACGATGCCGTCTTTAAGATGCTGGATGACTTGGGAGTACAACCAGAGAACATCGCATTCGACGATTTTGGCGGATAATTCTAAGCTGCTACGCCACACCAGGAACCTTTGATGGCCAATCGTTTGCCGGATTGGAACCCCCCGATGCAGGCCAACGATTCATCGCAAGATGTAGTCTCGTCGCTGCCCGATTGGAGTAAACGCGAACGGTTGTTGCTGGCATCTTACGCGATGTTTGCCGAAAGTTCAGCCGGGCGACGATACGTGGAGCCGCTTCATCCATACCGTAGTCCCTTTCAGCGCGATCGGGATCGCATTCTGCATTGCTGGGCGTTTCGTCGACTCAGCGGCAAAATGCAGGTTTTTACGGGGGACATGGGCGACTACCATCGCACTCGGCTGACCCACACTCACGAAGTGGCCACGATCGCGCGAACCATCGGACGAACACTGGCCCTCAACGAGGACCTGATCGAGGCTCTGGCGCTGGTGCATGATATTGGACACCCTCCATTTGGACATAGCGGCGAAGACGTGCTGAGCGAGTGCTTGCGAGATCAGGGCGGCTTCTCTCATAATCAGTTTGCTTTGACTTTGGTGGAAGAACTGGAAACTCGCTACACCTCCTACCCAGGCTTGAATTTATCGCGTGAAATTCTGTCTGGTCAAGATTTTCGGATCACTCATCAGGGCCAAGCACCCTTGTTTGAAGTACAGGTGGTGGATTTGGCCGACAGCATAGCATACAACGCTCACGACGCCGACGATGCACTGAAGCTTGGCCTGTTGCAGTTTGAACAACTGCATTCCTTAGAACTAGTTCAACGCGCCCTGCAGTGGGGCAAGAGTGACCTGCGAGGCACCACTCAGGCAGCTCTACGACAAATGTTGGTGCATCACCTAATCGATGTTCAAGTGGCCGATCTGCTTGAAGCCGCTAGACCGCTGCTGAAAAGTTTAGGATCGATCGATTGTCGACAGGCTCAACAGCAAGGCGTCCAACTGGAGATGTCAGCGGAGATGACTCAACAGCGGAATCAATTCTCGCGATTTATGTTCGACAATGTCTATCGTCATCCTCAGTTGGTCACCGTCCGTAAGCGCGCTGGTCAAAAGGTCAGCCAGATGTTTGAACGACTAAGCCAGCAGCCAGAATACTTGCCAACCCGTTTTTTAGATCGTGCGCAGCGAGTTGGCGTGCCACGAGCCGTAGGCGAATACATCGGCGGCATGACAGACCGGTTCTGCGACGCTCAGTTTCGACGATTGATCGAGCTTGGAGAACCCTCAGCTCAAGACTGGCAGTAAGACGCATGGTTGATTGTCAATAATCACACGAAATGCGTTAGTATCCTGTTTACGTCAGCCGAAACAACACAGCGTTCGGTAAACCCTAATGCTGCTCACGTGCAATATTTCCAGACGCTTTGCCAAAATGTTTGCTGTTGTTACCATATCTCGTAACCTACGCTGCCAAACAGGCAGAAGGTGTAGCGGACGCCATCGTCGTTGACATCAAATTGATTGACGGCATCGCGTTTTCATCTTAACCACAGGAGCAAGCTCACGATGGTTGCAGCGACCTTTTTGTTTTTTACCGGCATGGTGGCTGTGCTGACTTGGATGGTCGTCCGCGGCTCTAGTCTCAAGACTGATACAGACTACTTTCTGGCAGGTCGAAGCTTGACCGCAGGCTATATTGCCGGATCGCTGCTGCTTACGAACCTTTCAACTGAAGAACTAATAGGACTCAACGCGGGTGCATTCAAAGAAGGGCTCTCAGTGATGGCCTGGGAAGTGGTGGCCGGGTGTTCACTGGTAGTCCTAGCATTGATTTTTCTGCCAAGATATTTGAAGTCAGGTATCTCGACGATTCCTCAGTTTTTAGAGCACCGGTACGGGACAGCCATTCGGACCGCCACTTCGTTGATCTTTATCGTGGCTTATATGCTGATTCTGCTTCCGTTTGTGCTATATTTGGGGGCCAAAGGTCTTGCCGGGATTTTGGATCTACAAGCCTATCTACCTGGATCCGAGTTGCAGATCATCTGGCAGGTGGTCATCTTCATTGCCGTTGTTGGCGGTGCGTACGCAGTGTTTGGTGGTCTTCGAGCGGTAGCCGTATCAGACACATTCAACGGATTCGGATTGCTGGTAGGCGGTTTAATGATTACTTACTACTCGCTTCGCGCAGCCGCCGGCCAAGATGGCTCGATCTGGCAAGCTCTTCAGGACATCAAAGCTCATGACCCTGACGCCTTTCAATCGATGGGCACAATGCAGGAAGACGTATCTTGGCCGACTCTGTTCACAGGCGTCTTGTTGCTCAATTTTTTCTACTGGTGCTCCAACCAACAGATTATTCAACGCGCGTTTGCGGCGAAGAACTTGGCTGAAGGCCAAAAAGGGGTCCTGCTGGCCGCTTTCTTTAAGATTTTGGCTCCTAGCATTCTGGTGTTGCCAGGAATCATCGCAGCCTATCTGGTTGCAACCAAGCCCGAGTTTGCAACTTTGGTGGGTGGTGATTCGAATAAAGCTTATGGTGCTTTGGTCAGTTACGTGCTGCCTGCACCATTTGTAGGTTTCTTTGCAGCGGTCGTGGTGGGCAGTATTTTGTCAACCTTTAATTCCGTACTCAATTCATCGGCCACTCTGTTTTCGTTGGATGTCTATCAGAAGTTCCTCAATCCGCAGGCAACGACAAAACAACTGGTTTGGTCGGGCCAGATTTGTAGCTTGATCGTTGGTATCCTGGCAGTCATTGCTGCTCCAACCATCTTCCATGGTCGCGATCAGATCTTTGGATTTTTTCAAAAGCTCAACGGAGTCTACTTCATTCCGCTGCTGGCCATCATGATGGTTGGAATGTTCAACCGCCGGGCCGATGGACGTTCAGCGATGATCGTCTTATTAGCTGGCCTAGCGGCCATGGTTTGGGGTACCTTTTTTACCGGAGAGATCAAAGACAATGCTGGCCAGGTGATCCACCCCGGATGGTTAATGGAACTGTTTGGATCCGGCTACCACTTCATGGGGCTTGTTTTTGTGGGATTAGTCTGCCTGCAGTTGACCTTGAGCCGAATCGGACTACAACGCTCCGAGCCGTACGTACAGACGGACGTCCAAGCGGTCGATCTAACACCCTGGACACCCGCTCCCTATGTGGGTAGCGGCTTAGTTCTACTGGTCGTTGGCATTTATCTGTACTTTGCTTTTGGTTGAAGCACATCTAGCACTTAATTGACCATTTATCAATGACTTGACTTAACCGCCGCAAGCGCATTTTGAAGTTGCGTTTTTTCGCTTGAATCGATTTGATAGCGATGAGAAAACCTGTATTTTCGTACTCGTACTCAGCCATCTTTGGCACTCGTGCTTGTCTTAAGTTAGAAACACTTCCTGTCATGTTCTAGCACAGATGGCAAAGTCGGGGCACAGATGAAAACCGTACAGATCAACGTCTTTCTAGATTCAGACAGCCCGTTTTCGTATTCATGAGTAGGGCTGATCCAGCTTGTGGTGGCGTTAAGCGAGATGTCTCAAAATTTTAGTATTTGGTCATTGCAGATTGATTATTGCAGATTAGTTGTTGAACATTGGCAAGCCACCTACATCAGTGGTTCCTAGATTAGTCCGACCACCAATTGCTGGATGAATCCGTGTAGTGACGATCTAGTAGCGATTGACTGCTAAGCAGTTGGGACACCTTCCAGCGCTGGCGGTCGGCGGTCTGCTTGGGGTCGATCGATACGCCTCCGCTGACGACAGCCACGATTGTGCGATTGGATTTCAACCGATGCCACGTTGCCAGACCATCAACTTGTTCCGGCTCGCGCACCGAATACTGCTTTGCCTTGCCCAGCCCATATAGATTTGGAAACCAGTCCTGATAATCGACCTGCTGGATGCTCTCTAGTGCAAGCTGTAACGCCAAGGCCACCTCAAAGACACAGCACAAACGAGAATAATTGAGGTCCATTTGGCGAATTTCGCTAAGTCTTCTGCTCAGTTCTTCCGCAAAATCATCCGCAGCTTTGTCGTTCTTGCCAGTTGGCTGACGCCCTACCAACGTCACAAACTGCTGTTGACTCAGAACCTGCACGCTGTCGTCGGGTAAGCGAAACAAGGTTCCTTCTTGGTTCGCGGTAATGGGTTCGTCACTGAAAGCGAACCACCAGCGTATCAAACTTTGCTGGGGCGTTACCGGCTGGCCGTCCAAGAAGTCAAAATAGTTGGCGACAGATTTTGGCAATCTCGCCTCACCAAACGCTAACTGTTTCATGTGTTCGTCAGCAGCCACCAGAGCGATCGCTGTGCCGCATTGTGCGGGCATCCCGAAGACCTGTACCTCATGTTCGCCTATCATCTGACGCATTCGATGGGTAAAGTCGCGAGGGGAACGAGCCAACATTGCAGTCGCTTGCCGATTCGAAACAAATTGCTGAGTTTTCAAAAGTTCTTGCTGACTTGGTTCAATCGTACAGCCAAGTGCGGCGGTCTGATGATTGATCAATCCACGCACGACAGCCAGATCTTCCAGGAAGAAACCGCAGTGACTTACATCGGCTGGGCCTGCTAAAATCACATCCTGATGTTCAAGATCGACCCAAACATGCGTGATACGATTTAGACCGGCAAGTTGAATTAGTTCGGGCTGCAAGTACTTCATACGATCTGCTGGCGCATGCCCAATCACATCCGCGACGGCTTGATCGATCTTCTTCAGCGATAACGTACGCAGTCGACTGACCAAATGCCAAGAGTCTTCAGAGGATGCAGCGGGATCAATGTGGCTATCTCGCATAGAATGCTTTGACCTATCAATTCTTTGCAGCTTGCCACGCGGATCTACCCACACGCCCGATGGATAGGGCAACATGTTGCTAGTGCCGCCGTTGGCTTGCCAGTTGTCAGGAGTGATCGTGTTTTGAATCAAGTTCATCAGCGAAGCAAAATCTGCCGTCGCAGCTCCGCCAGCAGGATTTACTGCCTGATCAGTCCTCGAATCGGTGGTGGCATCGACTAGATGTGACTTAGGTTGCAAGTCCCCGCCATGGTCGCGGATACTTGGTTGAGAATCAGAAACACCATTGTCCAATTGGTCTGCACCATTGCTTTGAGCAATTGGCCTCTGGGTCTCCACCACCTGAGCCAACCCGACTGAAACGCCCCAAAGCACAACCGCCAGCCGTGCAACCATTTCAAAAATTCGGGCCATGATCAAGCCTCCCTTACCAAGCCTCCCACAACGTCACATCCACGCATTTTAGTGGGATCGGAAAATAGAGCCACGACCTTGGAGCCACTCTCTTGACATCGAGGCTGGAAAAAAATTGGCACGGCAAAAAGTTCCATTTCCCTCAGAAACCGATTGAATCTCGAAGATTGTTTGTTGGTTTCACGCTCGTCGCCCACGATTTTTCAAAATCCGGATAAGAGGTAAGTGACGTGTCGTCGCTTATCGGACTTGATTCATCATTTGCCGTTTTGTGGTGGCGATCAGCGAGTAGCGTCGAAAAATCTTGACTTTCCAAACTATTTCGGTTGCGGCATACTGCCTCACTTCGGTATTGAAGCAGCATCTTGGCAGACTTGCTTTAGGTTAGTTCATCCGCCTTTATATGTCTTTACGGAAATCCTCTGCACTGCTACTACCAGCTATGCGGGTCCATGTTGAACCTTGCCTAGGCCAGGCAGCAAAGTCACTATCAAGAAAACATTCCGAATAACTAGACTATGCCGGTTGCATAAAACTAGACTTCTGCGGAATATACTATGAATAGTTAATTGGGGTTGATTGAAAGTGTCGAAAAATGACGCGATAGAATGTCCGAAGGCATTCTGACGTGGCCATGTCCAACGACGTTTCGACCAATCACCCAAACGGCTGTCGAAGTCGCTTCGAGAACCGCCGCGTACGCTCCAAAGTTCCGTTTTTTCCGTGGGAGAACCTCCAAATGTCGATCAAGTCCGCTCTGTCCGTTGTTGTCGCAGCCTTGTGCTTTGCACCAGTTAGCGCCAATGCATTCCTGTTCGGTGGCGATGCTGCTGGATGTGGTTGTGAAGTTGCTGCAGCTCCAAGCTGTGGCTGTGAAGTTTCTTGTGATCCTTGCTGCAAGCCAAAATGTGGTTTGATGGCCAAGTTGAAAGCTCGCCGTGCCGCTCGCGCTTGCTGCGCTCCAACTTGCTGCGAAGCAGCTCCATGCTGTGAACCAGCTCCAACTTGCTGCGAACCAGCTCCAGCTCCAACTTGCTGCGAACCAGCTCCTTGCTGTGAGCCAGCTCCCTGCTGTGATCCTTGCTGCAAGCCAAAGTGTGGTTTGATGGCCAAGCTGAAGGCTCGTCGTGCTGCTCGCGCTTGCTGCTGCGAACCAGCTCCTTCTTGCGGTTGCGAAGTTGCTGCTCCTTCTTGCGGTTGCAACTAAGACCTTCCTGGTAGAATCCCTTCGAGTCATACAATTGTACGCAAGCTGAAGCGACTCATTGACCGGCGTCAAGCTGCTATCATCAGGCTAATGACCCGCCCATTGACAACTTGCTCTCGAGGGGTACAGAAAATTCGAAACAGCCCGCGTGTTACTTCGCGGGCTGTTTTTTTGGACATGCATCAGTCCATCAAAGGGCGAAGGCTTCCCGCTATCGGTAGCGTCTCAGATCTTTCAACAAAGCCCCAGGGTGGATCGTTATAGAATCGATCCGAAAAAAATACATCGACATGGGTTCGGGTAAAGGAGTTGACCACTTGTGAGGTAATGGTACCTCCCGACATGATGATTCCCTCAACCACTGGATGATATCGTAAGTCGATCGAATTCTTGGCCCAGACAATTCCTCGCATCAGCACTGGATACGAGTCGTCTATATTGCTATCCCCTATTTCTTGGTTCTGAGTGCTTGCTGGGTTCAGATTCACGTTCTCAGTTATTTCGCTCATGGTCGATTGCGCCGCACCGGGGGCACCAAACCACAAGTAAAGTTGAGGCTCGCAGATGAGCGCCGGATAGTTGCCTAGTGCCGGTTCCCAATGGACGTTGTCCCAAACATAGACACCCAGTCCTCCGGTTACCACTAACGTACCAACGATGCGTGACTTGCGAATGGTAAGATACTCGTCTGCTGCTAAATGGATATGATAGATACCCTGCGGATGATTGCTGCCAGGCGCAAAAGGGTTGCTCAGCGGACTAATCACGCGTCGATGGATGGCCTTCATTTTCCCTGCCGGGTAGCTGCCAATTGACTCGCTAAGACTGACCGCATCAACCATGAGATCTCGAAGCGAACTTTCGGTCTCGACCCGTAATCTTGCGTAGCTGAGAGATCCGGACCAATTGGGCGTAAAACTACCTGAGATCAGTTCAAAGCTATTCTGCGTCAAATCCACCCATGGTGACGTATATCGCAATTCGGACCCATCTCCGCTGCCTCGGTATTCAACCACCATTCTGGCTCGACGTCCGTTATTGGTTGATGACAAACTTGCTCGGGCGCTGATGTTGTACTCTACTTGCTTGCTGATCATCGAACTGATGTCTTGTCGAGGACCAGCAGATGCAGTGGCACGATTGTTCGCCTGTAAGCTAAAGGTTCCGTCCCATTTTCGAGTGCTATTTCCGGTTAACGTACATGAGCCGTGCGCGGTCCAGCCCGAAGTGGGTGGATCGGGAGAGGGGCCTTCCATGGAAGGGTTGACCAGCAGATTTGCCTCCCACAATGGAATCGATTGGCTGCTGACTGGCATCGACACGGATTCATAATAGTTGATCAGATAGTCCTGATCGGGCATCATGAGTTCGCTAGAATTGGGGTGAGTGGTACTGGGAACGTAGGACGACAACAGGTCCTTGGTGATCCCACCCACAGCGGCCACCTGAGAACGCACAAAAGTGCCCAACAGTATATGGGTCTTAGCATCAATGGCGGAACTGCCATTGGAATTTGATGTGATCCAATGATCGGTGTTGATTGTGGAACCAGAGAATTCAATTCCTTGCCAAGCATAGATCGCAGAACGCAGGCATTCAAAGCCGATCTTCTTCGTTTGGGCACTCATCTGAAGCCGTCGAGTCGCCTGACCAGATTTGCCCATGGCTACGATATCTACAGGTTGATACCAGTCATTGGTCAAATTCCCGTCTATAGGGTCCGCAAGGTTCACATTGTAGGAACCACTTCCTATCGGGCGATCTTCCGACCAAAGTCCGTTGGCAAAATCTTCTCGCCAGTCGGAGTTGTTCTTGATCTGATCCAGTGCCAGATTCAACGCAGCTTGAGCATTGAATTGAGCTTGCTGGATGTTGCCTGAGTCTTCTCCGATGCGCATCTCGGTGCGTACCGTTGTTAGCGTAGTGACGGCCAGAACACTAACCAGCAAAGCTGTGATCAAAACGACTACCAAGACCACCCCATGGCGTGGAGCTTGACTGAATGTGATGTTGGGTTTGAATTGTATCGCTGGTTGGTACCGCATCGCTGAAAATTCTCATTCGAAAGGAGGCTGTTTCCAACTGGATGATCGTACCAACTGGCCGCGCGCTAGTTCAATACCCTGTCGTGAGACGACTACCGTGATGCTCTTAAAGCCTTGATCATTATTGTTGCCTAGTGAATTATTCCAATCGTTCGGGTCGACGTGAACCACGCTAACCGAGCGTGTCCATCCGTTCCAGCCGGTCCATGCTAGACCGCTGCGGCTTCGAGGAGGCGATTCGGTCCAATTTTGATAGTCGTCCACATCATCAAAATTGGTTCGGCTAGCTGGGTTAGTGGCCTCGCCGGATTCAGGCCCAAATACCGGTGCTTGAGTTGGATCAAGATAGGATTGCTGAGCAATCTCGGTTAACAAGTCCTGAACCACTAGTTCCGCACGTGCCCGATCTTCGTTGAATCGCTGGCTCTTCAGCATGCCTGCAACCACCTGAAGACTAGTGACGATCAAAAGGCCCATCAGGCCGCTGGCAACCGTGACTTCCATCAAGCTGACGCCCAACCGCCTGCCTGCCGCCATCGAGTCATTGCACGTTACTAAATTATGTTTGGATGACTGTCTCATGGCCAAGCCCTGGGTGCGTGATGCAGTTGAGCCTTAGTGCTGATCCCCGAGGAAGCATCAGATCCGGTTTGTATCGTTATGCCCACCGAGTGGACGCGCTGGATCACCGGTACCGAGTAATTGGCAAAAGTACCCAGCGCCTGAAAACGCATGTCTTGCGTTGTATTAGGATTGGACCAAGTGTTTCCACTGTTAGTCGAGGTCATCCAGTGAGTATTAGCTGTAAGAGCCTGTCCACCAGTTGACTGCTGAAACAGGATCTCACCAGCCGCATCACCTGAGACCGAATTTCGCGATAAGACCACACAATAACCCTGCCCAACAATCAACTGGTTGGCCGCCGTGAAGTCGATGTTGACCCATCCAAAATGTTCCCCCAACGAAGCTTCGGCGACGGTGATGCGATCAATAACGTTGTCGGTTGGCTTTTGGTTGTTATCCGCGGTAGTCAATTGAACCAAGATCATTCCATCGGGCAGACCAGACCGCCGAGCCATGAATCGAACTCGCTTGAGAGCCCAGACGGAACCTCCTGGATTGTTGTTGTGTATTATGTACTGCGCAGCACGCTGGCTCGACTGAGTTAAAACAAAGCTCTGGTTCAGAGCGCCAGGCAGATCATCGTGATAGTGCAGCGTTGCCAGGGACTGCTGGCGCGCGGGTAACACCTGGGTGGTTATTGGGTAGTTGAACGACAGTTGTTGAACGCTTGACCATATCGCTTCAGGTGTTTGATCGTTCAGTCGATACCAAAGTGGAGTTCCGGCCTGCGCGTTCCAATAGTAACGCACTTTGTCATCTAACCCATCTCCATTGCGATCCGGGACCGTCACTTCGATAGCCGTCGCATTACGCTCCGCGATCGATAAAGCTTGACTCAAGTCGTCCACCATACGTACTGTGACCAAGGCACCCCAGAATCTTGCGTCACCGGTTTCCGACTTGTGGCGAGTTGATTGACCAACCAGTGCCAAGCAGGTGAACATGCCCGCCAAAATCAAGGTTGCTGTTGGCACGCTGATCACCAGCTCCAGCATCGTGTAGCCGCTGGAGCGTTGAAAACGTGGCGAACAAGTGGTCTCACAACGGGAATTTGTCGTCATGGCATCACCCGCGTCGTCGAACCGGCCGCCAAGCTTACAGTCCGTTGCATTCCTCCAGCGCTAATCACAACTGTTCCTTGGGTAGTTGCTGCACCATAACCGTTATAGGTAGCCGTGCTAGATCCAGCACCAAAGTCTGCAGAAACCAAAGTTACTTGGTGAGGGTAGTCGGATAGGCTAACCTGGTAGGCTGATACAAAGGCTGGTGCCGACCCTTGACTCGAACTCTCGCCGCCGCTTTTCCCA
>DAIRSD010000011.1:13337-23985 GCA_036804625.1 Aureliella sp.
GCGCTTTTCCCAGCGCTTTTCCCAGCGCTTTTCCCAGCGCTTTTCCCAGCGCTTTTCCCAGCGCTTTGCCCAGCGCCTTGATTTAGATTAGCCGCATCGGGCAATGCGTACGAGTTATTAGCGATGTCAAAGACGACACTCTGCGTGGTACCACGTAGCCTTGCCAGCGACTGAGCGTAATTCAAATCGGAACAAATTCGCTCGACGGCGCAGTCTAATTGATAAACGGCAATGGATCGGGAAAACCTTGGCACTGCGACCGCAGCTAAGATGCCCAAAATCAGAACGACAATAACCACCTCGATCATGGTAAATGCTCGGCATCTCGCACATTCAAAACGAATTGACAACTGACGTTTCGCTTTCTGCTTTCGATGCCGAATGAACATGATATGGACTAAGCAACGGTTAGAAGAATCTTTGCTAGTTGATTTCAGCCTGCTGAGACCCGACCGTTAAATCTTGCACCACAATGCCGGTGGGTTTGATCGCCAAAATACGCCATCGCTGCTGCAATACATCTTGCTCGTAAAATACGTGATCTTCGATCATTATGGCCGGACGACGGCTGCCAGTAATGATTGCTGCAATCTTGCCGATCGAAGCGATTTGTTGGTTGACATCCCAGTGTGCTGAAGCATCTTGTCTTGTTTCGGAACTGTCCGAACCACTCGATGATTTATGGACGGCTGATCCAAATTTCGTCAACTGCCGTCCGGGACTTTCTTTGCCTGCCTTAGTGGGTGTATCTGTTTTAGCCAGCAACTTGTCCTGAAATGGATTGAACTCCATCAGTTCTTCAACATCAATTGACGGGATAGTCCACTCGGGGCCGCTTGCTACTTTCGCCTCTTGTTTGTGCTCACGACTACCTGCCGAACTGCGGTCACCTGGCTCAGTGGTCAATGGACTTTTGGTCGCCGAATCGATATCAACTGTTGCTTTAGCGATTGGCATTGATTGTCGAGATGCTTGAGTTGTGGACGGGGCTGACTCTGATTCCGTCGACGGATAGGCAATCAGGCCTATCAGCGCCACGACCAGCAGCGCGACAGCAACCAATTGCTTACGAGAAGCGGTCAAAGATGTATCTAATTTTGGTCTAGGCATCGTGGTTAACCCTCCTGAGTTTGAGGTTGCTTGGTCGTCTGATCTGTGAAAAGCAGCCCTTGTCTGGTCACGGTGAACGACTCACCCCCGGCGGCCTTTGGAGTCAGATCCAAGTTGGTGATGCGATTCATTTTCGGACAGTTCCGCATTGCGTCCAAGAATTGACACACAGATTTGTAGCTCCCCTGGGCAACAATGGCAAAACCTTGGCTGGTGTAGTCCCCATCTTTTTGCTGTGCCAAAGGCCGAAAGTCTTTGACCTGTAGCCCACTGACGGCCGCTTGCTGATTGAGCCAACGCAAGAAGCAGGAGTCATCTTGCTGCGGCGAACTGCGCTGACAGCGTTTTTCATCTAGTTTTTGCCAGTATTTTGCTTCCACCGACGTTTGAACCAACTTAGCTTCAATCTGACTTTCTTGACTTTGCAGCAGAGCGAAAAAAAGCTGCTGGTCGGCTGCCTCACGCTGATCTCGCAGAATGGGATTTGCGAATCCGAACCAGCACAAAACCAACAGAACGCAGATACCACAGCTACCCAACAGGGTACAAAGCAGGCTTTGTGTCTTCAGTTGCTGGAGTATCGCATTTGGAGTGTTCATTTCAGCTATCTCAATCTTCGAATTTCAACTTGGCGAATTTTACGACAAACGATTCTTATTGCTCGCAGCGTATTTGAAACGACTGACGTGCGCCGGGCTCGTCGGACAGCGCTTGAGTGCTCATCAGGTCGACGCTCCGAAACGCGCCGCTGGCACGCAGCCAACTGACCAGCGACAGGCAAGCTTCGGGTTCTGACTGACCGTTTAACATGACTTGCTTCCGTATCGACTTAGAACCATCTTTTGCGTCTTGAGCACGACCTCGGCTACTCGAATTCTTCTTATGACTAGCATTTGCTTGTGACGTTTCCCCCAGCGATTCAGACATTCTCCAGGACTGCAAGTGAAGACCGTCACCCGCTTTTTGGCAGCATTGATGAACTAGTTGAAATAGTGCTAAAGGCACATCGGTTTGTTCTAGCATGGCACCGGTATCCACCAGCTTGCGGGCCTGCTGGGCTTGATAGGACAACCGCTTGGCCGAAGCCTCTGTTTGTCGAACCTGAACTATTTGCAGCTCAGCACTTCTCAAATTCTCCTGAACAGTCTTTCGGGCATGTTCTAGAACTGCAATGCCCACGCCCAGTACCAGAGTGACTGCCAACCAAACCATGGCCCAGCCTCGAATCTGTCGCTTCCATTGAATCGACATCCTTGTTTTAGCTGGCAACAAATTGACATTTCGTTTCACCGGTCATCTCCTTGCAACAGTAGCGACAAAGCTTGCGCGTATGTCGGCGAATAGGATTCCGAAGCCGACCATTGACAAGACGATGGAATACCGGCAACCTGAACCTGCGAGTCCAAATGCTGCATCAGCCACTGCGACAGTCCTCTAATGCAAGCACCGCCACCACAGAGCGTGATCTGCTTGCACGAGGCTTGACCGTATCGATTCTGCAAGTACCGAAGCGTTCGCTGAACTTCGAACAGCAGCTTCTCCGACCAATCTTCTAAACACTGATGATTCGTACGACTTACGGGACTTTCGCTCGACGGATCGATGCCCCACTGAGATAGCAATGTTTCTGCAGACAGTTCTGTGATACCAAGCTTATCAGCCAGAATCTGTACGGCGGATGTTTCTGCAAATCGAATCCGATTTCGCAGATACTGAGTGACTCCACCGCGCGACCAAACGAATGTCACCTGACCATTGCCAATGTCCATCACAAGTCCAACGTTCTGCGGATCAGAGCCCGAGACTAAACGTCCCAGTGCCAGAGCTGGTGCGTCCAGCGATTTACAGGTCAGGCCCAGTTGCACAAGCTTGCCTGTGATCTGCTGCGCAGCTTGAGCGGCTGTCCATACGATTTGCAGCGTATCCACGTCAGAAGTCGACCCCGAGCTAGTCCAGTAGTCATAGCTTGCCGTCTGTGCCGATTCGCCTAGTATTTGTTGAACCGATTCGTACACCAGCCGCTCGGTTTCATCAGTCGCTGTGTGCGCTGCAAGTTCCACCGCTTCGTAGTCGTACAGTTCTGATGGCAGGCAGGCAATGCAGCTCTGACTACCTTGTACATCGAAGTCGTCTATCCACAGGCGAAGCGCTTGTTGCAACTGCTGGGCATCGGTCACAGCGCCCGCAGGAAGTCGAAGCGATCCGGCGGCGGTAACGCGACACTGCAACTGAGCATCTTTAGTCCAGCGGCGCTCAGCCACAACCATCTTGGCACAGCAGGCCCCCAGATCTAACCCGATCTGCGTCTGCCCAAGCTGCCAAAGCGAACTGGTTGATTTGCGATT
The DNA here is from genome assembly GCA_036804625.1 of Aureliella sp. Classification (GTDB taxonomy): domain Bacteria; phylum Planctomycetota; class Planctomycetia; order Pirellulales; family Pirellulaceae; genus Aureliella. The sequence goes on from DAIRSD010000011.1 coordinate 16,793, forward strand.
TTTTAGCTTTAGAGTCATAAATTGCTTCGTCAATTCTAAGCTTTCTTCGTGCATTACATCCCCGCAGCCGTGGATAGATTCAGCAGCGGCAACATAACGGACAGCACGATGGTACCGATGATCAATCCCATGGCCACGATGATGGCAGGTTCAGCGATTTTCACCGCGTCACGCAACTTCTGTTCGCCCTGACCTTCGTAGAACTCGCCCACCGTCTGAAGTACCGACCCCAACTGACCATTGGCTTCGGCCGTAGCGATCATGTCGGCAGCCTCGTCGGGAATGATCGGTTGGTCCAGCAAGGCTGAAGCCATACCTTCGCCAGCAATGACCGAGTGCTCCACTTCGTCAATCAATTCTCTTAAGCAGCTATTGCCGACCGAGTTTCGAGAAAGAGCAAGCACATCAACCATCGACACGCCACTTGCTAGCATCACTCCCTGCAAACGAAACAAACGTCCCGAAAGCAAAGGAACACAAACGGACCTCAAGATGGGAGCCCGCACCATCCATCGGTCAATCCGTTTGCGACCGCTAGGTGAGCGCACCAGCTTGGTTATAGCAGCCACCAGGACAGTGCCGGTAATTAACACGGACCACCAGTAGCCGCTCGCAAACCCTGCCGCATCCAACATCATTTGGGTGAGCGCAGGGGTGGGCATCTGTGACGATTCGTAGATTCCAGCAAACTGCGGCAGCACGAAAAAGACCATTGCAGCTAAAACCAACAGCGTGACCGACATCAGCACGATAGGATAACTGACGGCAGAGCGAATTGAACTGTAAAGACGCATTTCATCATTGATGATTTCAGTCAGTCGCTGGAGAACTTCTGGCAACTGTCCCGCCGCTTCACCCGCTGCCACCGAAGCGATCATCACACCGCCAAACCGCTGCTTTTGCGACTCCATGGCTTCAGACAACTGATGGCCGCTTTCCAGGTTAGAATAGACTTGACCCATCACTTGGCGAATCTGATCGTTTTTGGATCGCAAGCTGATGCTGCGTACCGCGTCAGCTAAGTCAACGCCAGAGCGTAACATGATGGACAACTGAGTGACAATCATCAACAAATCTCGCTTCTTAAGCGACTTGCCTTGTGACCACTTACCTAGAGCCATTGCTCGTGATGCGGTTTGGTGGGTGCCAATGCGCTGTCGCTGGACGATGTTGTTGATACCAGACGTAGAACTTGTTGTAGTCGCGGCCGGATTCCTGGGATTCGAAGTCGATAAGCGCCGAACGGGCAGCGCCGTGGCTCCGGGCAGCGATCTCGCAGGCAGTAGTGAGGCGGTATCACGAGGTTTCATGGAACGTATTTATCCTGCTTCTAATCAAATACTGCGACTCGCAGGATTTCATCTAAGGATGTAACGCCATCTTCAGCCATGCGTATCGCTTGCTGGGCGAGAGTGCAAAAGCCTTCGCTGGATGCCTGTTTTCTCAGTTGATCCAGCGTTGCACCCGAACTGATTAAATCTCGCAGCGTGCGGTTGACTTGCAGGATTTCGTAGATCCCCACTCGTCCTACAAACCCGGTGTCGTAGCAACGATTACAACCTGTTCCACGAATGAATGGTCGGTTGCGATCGCCCTGATACTGAATCGCATCAAGTGTAATGGAAGTTGGGTAATAGGTGCCACGACAATCAGGACAGATTTTTCGTGCCAATCGCTGAGCGATCACACCAACCAATGCGGCTCCGATCTTAAATGGTGCCACGCCCATATCGACCATCCGAGTCACTGCACTGACACTGTCATTGGTGTGAAGCGTGCTAAGCACTAAGTGACCGGTTAAAGCAGCTTGAATAGCAGTTTCGGCCGTTTCCAAGTCGCGAATTTCACCGATCATGATGATATCCGGGTCTTGTCGCAGAATGGAACGCAGTGCTTTGGCAAAAGTCAACTGCGTAGCCACATTTGCATGGACCTGATTGATCATATCCAACCGGTACTCAACTGGATCTTCAACGGTGACGATGTTGTTTTCTACCGACTTGAGCAGTTCAATCATCGAATACAACGTTGTGGTCTTTCCGCTACCGGTCGGTCCTGTGACAAGTAGTAGACCGTTGGGTCGCGTGATCAGTTTCCGCATGCTGTCAAGTTGATCGATAGGAATCCCTAGTTCATCTAGCCGAAAGGTGATGCTAGCCCGATCCAGAATTCGCAGTACCGCTTTTTCACCAAGAACGGTAGGCAATGTGGAAACTCGCAAGTCAATTGGTCGATGGTCTACCACCACGTGAATGCGTCCGTCTTGCGGCAAACGATGTTCGGCGATGTCCATTTTGGCCATCACCTTCAATCTGGAAACAATGGCTGGATGGAATTCTCGCTTGGGTCGCAGAATTTCACGCAACATGCCGTCCACTCGAATGCGTACGCTCGTATGTTGCGAACCGGCCTCCACGTGAATGTCGCTAGCCCTTTGACGCACCGCCTGCAAAAGCATGAAGTTCACCAAGTTGATGACGGGACTGGTGTCATCCATTGAGCCCATGACATCCAGATCTAGATGTATCGCCTCGTCACCGATTTCGACCGCCGAATTATCCAAGTCGGCGGTCACTGAGTCTAACTGAAAGCCCTCGCCATAAACGCGCGGTATCAGATCGATGATCGATGCGCGCAAGGCGAGTACGGGTCGCACCCGCAGAGCGGTTTCGCGTTCGATGCGATCGATGCTGTCCAGGCTTTGGGGATCGGCAAAGGCAACGGTCAGCGTCTCATTGACTCGAAACAAGCCAAGCGCCGTGCAGGCTTCAGACAGCGGCCGTGATATCAGTCGCGAGGCCAGCGGATCAATTATCCCCTCTCGCAAGATTACGTGAGGCACACTCAGTTGATCTGCCAGATAGGGCAGCAAGTCCGCTTCATCGATGAAGCCTAATGCTACTAAAATTTCCCCCAACCGCTTGCCCTGAGCCTGTTGACCCAGCGCGGGCTCAAGTTCAGCTTGGGTAATAATCCCTTCCGCAATCAACCGCTCGCCCAGCCTAGCCTTGTTGTTTGCGTGCGCCGAATGAAGTCGCGAATGGTTCCTGATTCTTGTCGACGGAATCGAAGTTGTTGGAGTCATAACGCAAACGCTCCTGCCGCCGCCACCACATCGCGGTGTACAGCCAATTCTTGGTCCATCCCAGTAATACGCATGACATCGCGAATCAGCGGGCTGGGCGCAGCTAGATGTACGGCCCCACCACGTCGGAGCGCCTGCGTATGTAATTGGTGAAGCAACTCCAATCCCGAGCTATCGATCAGACGCAGACGACGCAAGTCGATCACCAATTGCGGAAGCCGCCCGGTCAGCGTTGCGCTAAGAACTGGCTCAATTGTTGGTAATTCGTCGCCCGTCAGCCGTTCGTCCAGTTGAACAACGTCGACACAGCCCTGTTGATAATGTTGAGTCATCGTGGCGGACCTTCCTAGTCGGTGACATCGTTTTCTAGTGGGATGGTCAAGCAAAACGTGCTGCCTTGATTCAACTGGCTTTCGACCGTCACATCGCCACCATGCAGCCGCGCGACCTCGCGGGTCAGAGCCAATCCCAAACCACTGCCGCTGAGATCTCGCACACGATCATCGTTGCTGCGGTAGAAACGTTCGAACAGGTGCGGCAAGTCTTCAGTGGCGATTCCAAAACCGGTATCTGAGACGGTGAATTGCAGCTTGTGCTGCGAAGCGTCTACCCGGAAACTAATCCGTCCTCCCTCTGGAGTGTATTTGGTGGCGTTGCCCAGCAAGTTGACAAGCGCGGCTGACAACTTGCCTTTATCCAGATTGATTCTTGGAGGAAACTTGGGAGGCAGTTCACACCGAAACTCTTGATGTTTGGCCTGGATCTCACCTTGCACTTTTGCCGACACTTCTTCCAGCATTCGACCCAGATCCGTTTCGTGGCAGTCAAGAGCAAGCGCGCCAGCCTGCATTCGACTAATGTCCAACAGATCGTCGACCAGTTGTGACAACCGCATCGATTCACTTTGAATTACGTTGTAAAAGTGCTTGCGAGATTGAGCATCCATTTCGTCGCCCATATCCAACGATTCGGCATAAGCGCGGATGTTGGCAAGCGGCGTGCGGAATTCGTGGGTGGCAGTGGCTAGAAACTGATCTCGCATGGCATCTGCAAGCCGTTGCTGCGTCACATCGCGAATCATCCATACAAAGGCGATGGATGATCCATCACTTTTACGCCCTGGGCGAAACTTACCTTGCAAAGTCCGACTGCCGCCGGGCGTGTTGATCGACCATTCCAACGTCGACTGAGGGACAGCATCCTGGAGCAATGTGGCCGCTTCGTTATCTGTTGGTAGAACCTGAACAAGCGACTGGCCGATGAGCGATTGAGCACTATCAACACCACAAATTGCGGCCAGCGCCGCATTGGCGTAGGTGACATTGCCTTGCGCGTCCACGGTGGCCACCCCATCGGACAAGGAATCCAAAAGTGGAGGCCCTGATCGATCTGAAGCTTTTGATAAACGCGCCTCCAGGCCCTTTTCTAATTCACTAAGTGCTTGCCAGCGGCGGCCGACTGACATCAACCGATTCCAACCGAAATCGGCTGCGGTATTGCCGGTTGCTGGCACCATTTGGCCAACATCCAGTTCGATCGAATCCGAACCGCTTAATCGCTGCAATCGTTGATCCCAGCGTGCCAGACTGCCAAGCGACATGGTAAGCCACCAACCACCAAGGGCCGAAATCCCTGCGGCAGTAAAGAGCAGAAAATGAGATGGCAACCAATCAAAGGCTGATGCCTGAGCAGCCCAAACTGACAACGCGACAAGACTTATCGCTACCACATAGATGGTGATTCCAAGGCGTGCCTGTCGGTGCGCGAGTGCTGCCAGAATCTTCATGATCGTACCGCAAGCCTGAAAGGAATAACTTCATGGTGGTACTGATTCTGCGCTAGTCTTCAGTCGATCTCGGTACCCCCCGGCGAGACCAATTCCAAATTTCGTTCCTCAGATTGTGACACCGTAGCCAACTAGCGACTTCTGAAGCGTTTGAACTAGTTCTGAAAGACTGAAGGGCTTGTAAAAGACCGCCGTTAGCCCAAGTTCCGGTTTCAATTTCTCCGAGTCTAATTCGTAAGCCTTGGCAGAGCACAAGATTAAGACCGCATCGCGGGAGCAGCCCTCTGCACGCACACCGCTGAGCAGTTGCTGGCCGTTGAGTCGCGGCATTTGAAAATCGCTGACGATCACTTCAAACGCGGTACTCTTAGCCAGCCCCAGCGCCCTGGCACCGTCATGAGCTACGGTGACGTCAAACCCAGCCCGAACTAATGCCAGCCGCAAAATATCTGCTAGCACTCGATCATCTTCAGCCACAAGTGCCAACGGCCATTTTTGCTCGACGTCGCTCATAAGACTTACCAGCCTGCACCTTCGGCATGATTAAGAATGAATTCTCCACTCACATTGTCGTACGCCCAGCTCTCCGTACCTGAGGGACTTAACGCGTTGCCAGTGGTTTGAATACGAACTGAATTGCCAGGATTTCCAGCTTCTGCGGTTGGGAAGGAGCCCTGCAAGAAACCCGCCAAGTCGTTTGCCAGATCGGCCTCATTGCCCGCATCACCAGGTAGTAATCCATGCTGAGCCCGATGTAGTTCGATCGCATTACGAATGACAACAAGTGAGTGTCGCGTACCATTGCTTCTAGCACCACCGGCTGCGTCAAACATGCGTGGAGCTGCAACCGCAGCTAGAATTCCCAAAATCAAGATAACGATGACCAATTCGACGAGTGTAAAGCCGGTATTTCTAAGCTGCCGATGAAATGACTTTTTCATGATTTCCACTCCAGAAAGAAAATTTCTAGTTCTTCCGCCGCCCAGTTGGCACCACTAGCGTTACCGTAACGCCTGCTGTCTAACCACTACAGGTCAATCGGCGGACAAACTTCTATGACCTGTCCAACCGTAGGATACAGTTGCCTATTGTCAAATTGAAAAGCTGAAACGATTGGGAAAGGTCTCCAGAATCCACCCAATTCGGTGATGATCTTTGGCCTAAATCCCACAACTGATTTATTCCCGTCAAAAGTCAATGCTGGAACATTCAGCGTCGGCGATTCGCGTTCAGCTCGGAAAACAAGCTTCCTGACCACAGCCTTAGTTAGTGATAAGCTACGGTTCCTAGAACTCGAGCTAATCATGATTGGCTGGCCAAGGCGGTTGTTTTGGGCCACATGAACTGGATTCGTAATTGACAGAACACGACCTATGTTGGAACACAGCGATCACAAGACAGACTCAGCTTTCCAAATTTCGCAGGCATGTCGTCATCTATTGGCGCAGTTGAATCACTCGTTTCATGCTGGGTTCGGGCTTCTGCGACGCGGTAGCGACAATTGGAAAATCATTCCTGTCGATGTTCATGGAAACATAAGCGGAAGCTCCAGCCAGCTTGAACCGGAAACCGCCAACTGGTTAGATCAAATCGACTGGTCTGACTTAGAGCTTCCGCAAATTAGACCGTTAGGTGACCAACAAGCCTTTGTGGCAGCCTGCTGCCTGGATGACAACGGTAACTTAGAAATGGTTGGCGGCCGGATCGTTCTGAACGCTTTGGAGCTAGCAGCATCTACTGCGAAACTGACGGTGAAGCAAGTTCAAGTTTCCGACCAGCAACTTCTGATCGATCAATACGCAGAAAAGCTATCAGCAAGCTACGAAGAATTAACCTACCTTCGACGCCTCTCTAAACATGTGGAATACTGTGTGGCGAATCGCACACTGTCGGAAGTCGCTCAAACGATTCTGCCAAAACTACAGGATTTACTTGAGGTTCAAGCGCTTTGCCTAGTTGAAGTACAAGTTGATGAAACGTCCGGACTGCAAAGCTTGGGGCGAATCTCGGGATGCACCGGCGGCCTACCTAGCGATCTAGACTACTGGTGCCCGTTGCTTGATGGGCTCGATAGCCGCAATCCTCAAGTCAAAGTGCGAAATTTCGAGAGCCCTTTGCACATTGCGGATTTACCTAAACGTCTGGGCATAAGATCGATTGCCATCGCTCCGATTCACAAGAATGGCTCGCTTTACGGGTGGTTATTGGCCGCGAACAAGCGGAATGACGTTCGTGTGACGAATGATCCGCGAAGACCTCTAATGAATTCCTTGGGCCACTACGAACTGGGCTCGCTGGAAGCTTCATTGCTGGACGCTACCG
>DAIRSD010000012.1:0-5919 GCA_036804625.1 Aureliella sp.
GTGACTGTGTCTAACATGCGGACAGAAGCGCTACCGCTGAAATTTGTGCTTGCGTAAGCCAACCGTTGTCCCTGGGGAAGAAACTGCAAATCCTGAACTTCCCTGCCAGGAAGTTTGCAGACGAGCTTTGCCCGGAGTTGATTTACGCCACTATCGACTCACTCCTGCTTGTCTGGAAGATCCCAAAATGTAATTTGATGCGAGATGCCACCTGCGGCTAACTGTGTTCCATCATCGCTAAAGTCCATGCAGTTAATCAGCCCAGTATGCCCCTGTAACTCAATGCAGTGCTCCGGAGAATCGACATTCCAAATCCTAATCTCCCCGTTGGCATTTCCTAAGGCCAACCAAACGGTTTGGCTGCTTGCGACAATACTGCTGGCACCCATTAACTGTGTATCTCGCTGGCGGGTGTTTGTACCGGTTGAGACATCCCAAAATTTCAGTTGGCCAAGCTGACATGCGGAAACAAGCGTCTGACGGTCTAAGAATACCGCACCTATTAAAGGTGCGGAGTGTCCAGACAGAGTGTGCAAGCAATCGCCTTTGGCAACACTCCACAACTTGACTTTTCCATCATGGCTGGTCGACGCGAGTACCTGCCCATCAGGAGTGATGCTTAGTTTGGAGATCCAATCTTCATGTCCCTTTAAAATGCGACTTGTTTTTCCATTGGTATGATCAAATAGATGAACGAAGTATTGCTTGTCGCCCATACCGCTGCTGGCGATGTTTCGGGTGGATCCTGTGGCGACAAGATTTGTGTTTGGAATCATCACGATATCGCTAATAAAATTACTCTGCACGCGATATCGCAGCGGTTCAGTTTGCGATGCTACACTCCAAAGTCTGACTTTAGCATCAGATCCCGTTGTTGCAATGAGGTCTCCCTGCACGTTACAAGATGCGTAAAGAGTACTTGGATAGTGAGCAGGTATCGACCTTCGGACTTGACCTGTTCGTACATCCCAAATTTGTGTTGGGCCACTAATCATGCTCAATAGTATAGAATCGCCATCTGGACAAAATTCTAGACTGCCAACTCTCTTGCTTGGTGCAGCGTACCTGGCAACTAATTCCCAATCTCTAGTCTGCCAAACAAAGACCTGTCCATCAAATGTCGAACAGGCGAGATACTTACTGTCGGGACTAAAGGCGACACATCGAACGTCATTCAAATCATCCTGCTGGTAGACGATTTCACGAGACTGCGCATCGAAGACGCACAACCGCCCATCGCGGCCTGCCGAGGCAAGCCATTGGCCAGTACTATCAAAGGTAACCGCCAAAACACTCTGGCGATGATGATTGATTGTGCGAGCAAGCCGCCAGTTAGCTGTTCGAAAAAAGCGAATGCGGCCATCGGCACCTCCAGTAACCACAAAATCGCCAGCGGGATCGAAACATACTGAGTACGTATTTCGCGACAGTCGTAGTGAGGCAACCACTTGTCTGCTATCTAAGTCCCAAACTTTGGTGACACCTGATCGATCATTACGCCAAGTGTGTTCAGAAACCACTAGCCAGTTCTTCGTTGGATGGAAATCCAGTCCTGTGACTTGTCCTGCGATATCGTCAATTTGAAGAAGCACTTCGCCAGTGCGAGTTTCGCGTACAATGACCTCACCGTCGGTGGTCCGGCCCCACATGCCACTGCCTGATGCCAGCAAACTACCATCGGGGCTGAAGCAGCAAACACCAGTCGGTTGACTGTGTCCTGTCAACTCAAGCAGTTCGGGGTGGCACTTCTTCCACAAGTAATTCCACTCCCAGTCTCGCAATTGCGGATCGCAACGAACCAGTTTCTGGCGGGCATGTGACAAATCCAAAGCACTTTCACGATCCGCAACGGCGATACTATTCAGATATGTCAGACGTTCGCTGGCTTGCCTTTGTTGCGTGGCCTGTTTGTTGGCCTGTGCCGCTTCATTGAGCGCTGTTGTTATCCGGTTGCGCTGATCTTCCGACTGTCTGTACAAACGGATCACAATGATCAAACCAAGCGTCATCGCCAAAACGGTGCCAAGTACTAAACTGCTGGCTACTGGCTGTCGTCTAAAGAGCCGCATTAGAAGTTCACGAGTAGTCGCCGGACGTGCAGAAATCGGGCGATTCTGTATAAAACGTTGTAAGTCGTCCGCCAGTAGCCCGGCCGAAGCATAACGCTGTTGTGGCTCCTTTTCCAAACACTTTAAACAAATCGTCTCAAGATCCCGGTGGATATCGTGCCTGCGTGATCGAATAGGTACAACGGGTTCATGAATGACGCGATTCAGAGTCTCCCAGGGTGTTTGCCCGTCAAAGGGCAAGCAGCCTGTTAATAGCTGGTAGAGAATCGCCCCCAATGAGTAGACATCGACGCGAGAGTCTGATGATTGTCGCTGGCCGCTAGCTTGCTCGGGTGCCATATAGGCGGGCGTCCCCAAGACCGATCCCGAAAGAGTTGCCAGTGATTGTCCCGTCAATTTAGCTAGGCCAAAATCGGTAATGCGTGGCACCAGGTCTGCCAAGCTGGCTGCTTGCGCAAGTGCCACCAATTGTTCTCGTTGATCGGTATGTATGTTGCCCGTAGATTGCAAGTAGCTTTCCGAGGGTTGCAATAGAATGTTTGCAGGCTTAAGGTCACGATGAAACACACCGCGTTCATTCGCGTGTTGGATCGCTCTTGCCAAGCACAAGATTAAACGTGCAGCATCATTTAGGGCGATCACTTTGGTACGCTTTTGTATCCATTCATGCAGGCTGGTGCCTGGGCAATAAGCAGACGCAATGTATGCCACTGGACCTATGCTTCCAGCATCAAAAACCTGAACAATATTCGGATGATCCAGCGCACCGGCAGCCCGAGCTTCCAAACGAAATCGAGTCAGAAGATCATCCTTGAGCATCACGTTGGCATGTGGCATCTTGAGTGCCACATCTCTGCCTAAAACTCTGTCTCGCGCCAAGAATACGATGCCATAGCCACCCTGGCCAATCTCTTCAATCAGTTCAAATTTCCCGAAATGGATGGGAACTGATTGTACCGATGGGTGTGTAAGCTGCAGATTGGATTCGACTTGAAGCGTATCGCTCAATTGACCGGAGAAATTCGCTTGAGCAACCTGAATCGCCCTGATATTTTCCTGAGACTGAAGACCGACTGTCGTATTTTCACCGCCCGTTTGCGATTTCTGCAAGTGCTGTGAAGGGCTGTGCAATATGGCTTGCTTCATGCGAAGCAATTTCATACAGCGAACGTGATTAGCCAAGCCACTATCGGTAGGCGACTGGCTGGCACTGTCTTGCGGAGCGTTGGCACCCTTGGCTAGTGCCTCATCCCACTGTAGTAGCCAGTCGATCTGTTGATCAGACAGCGGGGTTTCATCCATTACTGCTCACGCTCCATTTCCGCCTGCAGTCGGTCGATAGCACGTGCAAATAGCTTCTGAACAGCATTGGCAGATCGCTGCATTCTTATTGCTATCTCTTCGAAAGAGCAATTCTCGTTATACCTTAATGCAATTACTTGCTGATAATCTTCGGGCAATCGCTTGAGAGTCTTCTCAACTTCCATGAGCGTCTCAAGTTGGCTGAACTGGCCGCTTGGGGTGGCCGAGTCAGTCGCTAAAAGCTCACGTAGATCCGTTGACGAATCGTGAGCGTCAATTGCAATCTCCCGATTGGCACTTCTTTTTTGTGTTCCCTGGAACTTGCGGCGAAAATCTTTGACATTATTCAGAAGCATGGCTCTCAACCAAGCAAGGAATTCCTCATGCGTTTGGCTGGTGAAATGAGGAAACGCCCGATGCGCTTCGACAAAAGTCTCCTGCACGATATCCGATGCCCCACCTTTGGCTCGAAGTGCCGGGTCGATCTCGCGTTCTGCCACCATAAGCAGATATGCCCTGCATGCCTCAAGCGCTTGCCCTAAAGCGTCAGTAGAGCCATTTTGGGCGGCTGCTAACCACTCGGGAACCTGCTCGTGAGCATCCATTACACTAAACTCCAAATGTCTAAGACTATGCCGCCAAAAAAATGGTATTTTCGAAAATTGATATCGGATTGCAAGCAGCCAAAGGCTGATAGGCCTTCCGAAGCCGCTATGCAAGCTGAATCCACTTGAGCATACTACCTGCCCAGTATAACGAAATTTCTAAGACCTCCCAAATCTGTAGGGAAACGTAGAGTTCGAACCGCTCCAAATCTTCTAAGCGATTCATTCTTTTTTCCGCCAGCATGGCGGATTCGTCGGGTTAGCTCGTTTAAGAGCCTAGCTAAGTGGCGCATTGCAAATTGAAAACTCAAGAAAAGCCGCGATCGCTATCAAAGGATAGCTTCAAAGCTATTTGGAACAGATTTCGACGATTGACGAGTATGCGCCCAACTCAGCAGTGAAACCCCAAAAGCTCTACGGACTAAATTCGGCGCGACCAAGTGGACGCACCACGTACGAGTCAAGAATAACCGAAGAATATGGAGACATTTACCATGCGAAGATTCCTTACCAATCTTTTTCGTCGATCAGTCGATAACCTTAATCGCTCGCTAGAAACTTCGCGACGTAGAAACGCACTTCGTCGTTCTTTACAACTAGAGCCGCTGGAAGCTCGCACACTCTTTGCCGTATCCGTCGGTACCGCCGACTTCGCGACTTACAACGAAAAGGTTCTACGGATTCAAGGAACCGATGCCAACGACACCGTCGAAGTCGAATGGCTGTCAAACGATCATCTCACAATTTACGACGACCAAGTTGCCGTCTATCACCAACAAGGGTTGGTAGGTAAGTATAACATCTACAATGACAGCATCTGGCAAACCGGTCTATATAACTTCCGGGGCATTCAGTTCCTCGGCGGCAAAGGGGACGATGTTTTTCGATTCAAGAACAACATCACGCCGAAAGTCACCTCTGGAGCCGGTAATGTCGTCCACATGTTCTTGGCCGCCAACGGTGGCGACGGCAACGATCGACTCGAAGGGGGCTACGGTGCCGACTGGCTGGAAGGTGGAAAAGGAAACGACACCATTATTGGCAAAGGTTCCAACAGTTCATTTATGGGTGTGAAGCTACCCAACTCCCAGCAGTTCTACTGGGGCGATCATATTTTCGGTAACGAAGGAAACGATACCCTCTTCGGCGACTTCCTGGACCCGGACGCCCGAAATGACTTCGGTGATTCTACCGGATGGAACTACAACGATCGCATTGATGGTGGCGATGGAAACGATGTGATCTACTCGGGGCTATCCAGCAAGTGGGAAGGCGATCAGAGTGAGCTGCAGAGTGAGCTAGTGGTCGGGGGCCTGGGCGACGATCAGATATTTACCGAAGACCAAGCATACGTTTTTGGGGATTTAACCACCGAGCAATCGAATGCGCGCCCCGATTTGGCCGCCAAAGGAGGAAAGGATTACATCCGAGGTAAGGGAATCCTGGTCGGTGGAGCAGGTGATGACACGATCCATGGCGGCGAATCGGGCGACTTCATATACGGTGATGCTGTAAATCCCAATAGTCTCATTGAAATTGGAAACGACACGATCGTCGGCGATAGCTTCAACTCCAATCCGAAAGCGGTTGAGGCGGGCGGCGAAGATACCATCTATGGTGGCCGAGGCAACGATCTCTTGATCGGAGCCGGCCGGAGCGACACGATCTACGGCGGCTTTGGCAACGACATTATCTGGGGTGGTTCAGATAAAGCCAATTATGCCCCGAGCGATAAGGGGGACAAACTGTATGGCGAGGAAGGGGACGACGTCATCTATGGTGGTGCCGGTGATGATTATCTCTCCGGTGGCAATGGAGTCGACTGGCTGTATGGGCAATTGGGTAACGACAAGCTTGAGGGCGGAGCGATGAACGTTATGTTGTTCGGAGATGCCGGCATGGATGCGCGTTTCGGTGGCTCAGGTGACGTCACTCTCATTGGT
>DAIRSD010000012.1:5929-23474 GCA_036804625.1 Aureliella sp.
TGCGCCCGCTGCAGCTGAAGTTCCGCCGCGTCCGCTCAGGTGACGACACGCTCAATGGTGGCGACGATATCGACCTACTTTACGGCGGCATTGGTAACGACATCTTGTGGGGCGGTGGCGGGAACGACTTCCTTTACGGTCAAGGTGGTAACGACAAACTCTACGGCATGGCCGGCGACGATTGGCTGTATGGCGGTGACGACAACGACGAGTTGTTCGGAGGCATCGGCAACGACAAGCTGTTCGGTGAGAAAGGATCCGACAAGCTTTACGGTGAAGACGGCGAAGATGAACTCGACGGCGGCACTGGCTGGGCCGACATTCTTGTTGGTGGCAAAGGCAAGGACAAATTCAAGAAGGACATGATCAAGCTCAACGTTTGGCTCAACGCCGACGCCCCTTCTGATTTCAAGCCAGCCGAAGACCTGTGGTTGTAATCCACGGTCAGTCCTCACTTCAGTAAGTGGAACCTAAGCGAGCAGTCGCAGTCAAAACAGGTTTCCAGCAATCGGGCGTTAAACATTATTGCTCAGCGTGCCAACTCACGCTGAGCTTTCTTGTGTTTAAAGCCGAGAGCATCACAGTTAAATCAAGTATCGCTGGATAGTACGAATTAGGAGATGGATCAAGCCCAATGCTGAAAACCGTTTTGGGCGGCGCGCGATTGTGGCTTTCCACTCACTCTGGTCGTAAGAAATTGCCTAAATTTTTTCTGCTAGTCCGGCGGATTAAAACAAGAAGTACGTTTATGAGTTTAGTACGGCTGACGATTCAACGTTACTCCGTCTGTAACTATTACCACCCTCGCCCAACATTTTTCAACAAGAAGATTCCTATGAAAAAGCCTATTGCTATCCGTGTGACCAAGAAAATTCTTCGGGCTAAATTCCTATTGGCATTGGGGCTTGCGATCGGCCCCAACAGACTACACGCCCAAACAACTTTTCATTGGCTGAACACTAACGGGGGCAGTTATCATACAGCCAGTAACTTGACGCCAGCCGTATGTCCGCCGATATTCGTTGATTCCGCGAGAGTTGGGCTCAGCACGCCTATCACGGTTACATTTTCCAATGCTGGCACGCAAACCAAGAACTTTCAGGTTAGCAATGGTAATGTGACTTTTGCGTTTCTGAATCCCACTGCGGTGCATAATTGGGTTAGTGGTAATACGAACTTTGTTGGGCCGCTGGCTGGGGATGCGAATTCGAATGCAACTCTCAACTTGACGAGTATGTTCCACAATCCGATGCGCGGCGGAGACTTGGTTGTCGGAAGGGCAGCGGGTAAGACCGGAACGTTAAACCTGAGCGGAAACGGCAATTGGGAAGGTTGGGTTAATAGCAACGTGTTCGTTGGTCAGGCAGGAACTGGGAATCTGAATATCTCGACTACGGGAATCTTGCAGAAGTCCTCCTTGAAATCCGATTCGATTGTGGTGGGCGCAGGTGGAACAGGTAACGCAACTGTCTCGGGTTTCAATGCATCGCTTGTCGCCAATAACTTCCTGACGGTTGGTGCGGCCGATTCCACAGGTAATCTGCTGATTTCCAATCAAGGTAAAGCGTCGGTAGGTCAGTCGTTGTGGATTGGAGTCCAATCTGATTCGAACAACCAAATCACGGTAACTGGTAGTGGCAGCGAATTAGTTTTAGGCAACAGTCAGACTTCGATCGGGTTTGAAGGAGGCAAAGGCACGCTTAACGTTCTTAGTGGTGCCACAGTGACAAACTCAGGTAGTTCGGTCGAGATCGGAGATTCGTTCGGCAGCACCGGCTCACTCAATTTTTCCGGAAGTGGCTCGCAATTTATCTCGGCAGATGACTCGGTGATGAAAATTGGAAATGGGGGCCTTGGGTACGTGGATATCGAGGCGGGTGGCAAGCTGACAGTCAGCCAAATCGACGTGGGGAGCTTAAGCTCAGGTTCTAGCCAGGGTAGCCTGTCTGTCAGCGGAATTGGTTCGCGAGTTGATTTAACGGGCACACAAATGAACTACGTTGGAAACAACTCGGGAGGCTTCCTTGGTTTGAGTTCAGGCGCCGTACTCGACAGCCAGGGAACAATGGTGGTGGGCAACATGAGACTGGGTGAGCTGCAAGTGCTCAGTGGCTCACAACTCTTCTCGACGGGAGGGATCGTCGGACTGGGAGTGGCGGGTCTGAACAATTCGATGCCTTCAACGGTTTCGGTCAGCGGGACAGGATCGTTGTGGTCGATGTCAGAAAACTTGGTTGTCGGCTCGCATCGGTTCGCGGAAGTCCAGATAGGTTCTGGTGGAAAAATCATCAGCTCTGGCGGCATCCTTGGACAGCATGTGGGTTCAACTGGCAATCTATCTTTGTCGGGAAATAACTCACTATGGGACAGCAATGGAACCGTGATTGTCGGCGGTGATGGCGAGGGTCGATTGTCCGTGAGAAATGGCGCCCAAGTAGTCAGCAATGGCCCTGTTCGCGTGGGCGTTACGCAGACCGGTATTGGCGAATTGAGAGTCTTTGAGAATGGGGCTCAATTGGATGTCAGCGGCGGCAACCTGGTTTTGGGCAGTTTTGGCCAAGGCGATTTGAAGGTGACATCAGGTGGAAAGGTGAATCTCGGCGCGGGTAGCAATGCTTTTCTGGGCGAAACGCCTTCCGGAACTGGTACGATGCAGGTCTCGGGCTCGGGAAGCGAATTCAACTACAGTTCAACCAGCCACCTCCAAGTAGGTCGCCAGGGAACAGGTTCATTACAAATCTCCCAGGGAGGCGTCGTCAACGGTGGAAATGGTTCGATTGGTAGTTTTGTGCAACTGGGATCCGCCGTGGGATCGCAGGGCTCGGTCAAGGTTCAAAACTCCGGTTCAAAGTGGAACCTGTCCGACAATCTGGTCGTAGGAGGCGCTGGAACTGGCACGCTTGAAATTCTCCAAGGCGGCCAGGTGAACGCCGGTCAACTCGAAGTGGCGACCGGGTTTGGCAGTCAAGGTGATATCCAGCTATTGAGCGCCGGAAGTCAACTGACGATTTCCCAAAATGCGAATGTCGGTGGTTCTGCCAATGCAGAGGGTGGTGTCGGTAACCTGAATATCAGCTCAGGTACCACGGCTTCGGTAGGTGGGCAACTGACCCTTTGGTCGCAAGGCACGGTGACGCTTAATAACGGAACGCTGAAACTCGGCAGCCTCAACGATCAAGGTGGTCAGCTTCAATGGAATAGCGGCAAGGTTCAGTTTACCCAGAACACGGTGCTCACCAACTCCCTACTGGATTCGTTGGTCGGCACGTCGCAAAGTTTGTCAAACAATCAAACGCTGGAAGTGGCAGACGGCAAGACGTTGATCGTTGGGCACAACACTGACTTCGCTGTGGATGGTGGGCGAGTTCGCGCGGCGAACTTTACTAACGCAGGCTTCACGACACTTCAAAAAGGCAGTATCGAGGTCAGTGGCAATTTTTTGAATGATGTGGGCGGGAATTTTGTGCTGCAGAACATGCGGCAGTCCGCTGGCGGATTGTTCACCAACAACGGCCTGGTCACCGGGCATGGACGGTTACAGCATCAACTACAGAACAATGGTACGGTCGCTGTGAATTCTGAATCGCATTTGATCAATGACAACGGCTCATCGATGAGTACCAATAGCAATCAAATTCAACTGGCTGGCGGGCGATTGGATGTCACCGGTGCACTCACGAATGCGACCGGGGCCTTCATCACCGGTCATGGCGTACTCGGAACATCCGCTGGCACGCCGGGCAATCTTGGTTTGATCAACAACGGAACCATTGCGGTCAGTGGTAGCGCGATGGATATTCATGGTGATGTTCGCAACCTGGCTGGGGGCCGTATTCAGACGAGCGGTAATTCGACAACTACTTTTTGGGATGATGTCGAGCACAATGGCTCAGAGATTCGTACGTCCGCAGGCAGCAGTACAGTCTTCTATGGTTCTGTGACTGGAGCCGCTCCTTATACGGGTACGGGTTCAGTATTTTTTGAAGGTGATCTCAAGCCGGGAAATAGCCCTGCAGATGTGCAATTTGAAGGTGACGTTCACTTCGGTGAATTGGCGCTCTTGAGCATCGAAATAGCGGGACAGGCCGCCGGTTCGCACTACGCTCGCTTACCTGTGGACGCTAGCACCTGGCCTGACGGCTCCTTAAGCGTCGACCTGGTCAGTAATTTTAGTCCTCAAGTTGGCGACAGTTTTACTATCATACGCAATCGAGGTACCGATCCACTTTTCGGGCAATTCATTGGGTTGGATCAAGGTGCCAGTCTGTTTGCTGGCAATCATCAATTTTCGGTTGACTACTTTGGCGGAAACGGACATGACTTTGTCCTGAGCGTTGTACCCGAGCCATCTGCCGCTATTCTGCTCGCCGTTGCGGTGATGGGGTGCGGACTATTGAGAAGGCGTCCACCAGCTAATTGAACGACACTAAGGAATTTGAGTTTGAAAAGGTGCCCACAATTGAATAGCATGAGACCAAATTTTGTCATGTTGGTTTAAGATCGAATATTTGGGATTCCAGAATGGGAGTATCTATGAGCCTGGGCGATGAAATTTGGGAAGCTTATCGCTTTCATCGCACGTGGAGAAGTCGCACGACCGGTTCCGCCGGAGCCATCGCCTTCTTTGTAGGCGCAGCCCTGGCGGGACAATGTATGATTTGGATGGGTTGGTTTGAACCTGGCAAGACGCCCAATGGGCAGATACTGGACTATTGGCCAGGGTTTCTGTTAGGTGGGCTTTTGCTAGGCATTCCAGCTTTGCTAGTAGCACGCAAAGTATATGACAGACTTCACCGGTAGTGTCGCAAGCGATGTCCGATCAAGAATCGAACCGATTGACTGGACTTAAATCTGCATGGAACACGGGCCGCTTACATGAGCATCCGTTGATCATAGCTGCAGTTGGTTTACTCTTCGCAGGTCTCGTTGTAGCGATGCTTTGGCGCGGGGCTGGCCAGTGGCATCGGTACGAAGTCACCGACTTTAGCCAGATCGATGCACGCCCGCTGACTGCGTTTGCGCCCGGTGTCGACAATGTTCGCCAAGTGTTCAAGTTCTCGGTCCGTATTGAGGGAGAGCTGAACGGTGATGTAGACGTCTCGGTATATTCTGGGCCTTCTGAGCGATTATCGGGCAAAGTAGAATGGAGCTACAGTCAACCGCACGACTCAATCAACAGCAGTATCAAGATTGCTCCGATTGGCGAAGTCAATGGCAGGCTGGTCGTACACTACCGATTCCATTATCATTGAACTGGCACCGATGGAGTTGAGCAATGCCATGCAAATGGCTGGACTTCGGCATAATATCGGCTCTGACAGGGATCTTACGCTAGCGTATCAGCGGTGGTGTAGCAAACCTCAAGATCGCAAATGACTAGAAATCACGGAAGTCCAAATTCCTGTGAGTTAAGGCATAGGATAGGATGTACAATCATCTCGATCGCAATAGTCCTCGCTGGAATTTCTGAAGAGTCTTGTCAAGTGAACAACTGACAAAATAGTCTCCTTGGGGATCAACGGCCAGCTCGAAAATGATGTCTGAGTGGCCTTTGAAGGTGGCGACCAGATCATGTCGCTCTAGGTCCCAAATCAGGATATCTCCGAACCAGGAGCCAGCGATCAATCGGGTGCCATCGGGATGAATGTCCAGGCTGCGAATGAGCTGTCCATGACCGGTCAAAACGTCCAGCGCCTGCCCGCTGCTCGTGTCCCAGACTCGAACCGATCGGTCGCGGGAGCCCGAGTAGAGCCGCTGACCGGTCGGATCGAAGGCCAGTCCAAAGACGTGGGTTTTGTGGCCGGTTAACTCATGTGCCTTCTTACGTGCATCCCAGTCCCAAAGGATCAACGAACCGTCAGCAGCCCCGCTGGCTAGCCACCTGCCGTCCTTGCTGAATCGTAAACTGACGACCGTTGTGTTGTGTCCGAAAAGCTCAAAGGCCCGCGTTTGGGTTGTCATGTCCCACACCCTGAGGACTCGATCCAGCCCGGCCGAAATCAGCCAGTTGCCGTCTGGGCTAAATACGACTCGCTGAATGTCCGCAAGATGCGGAGGCGACAGCAGTATTGATTCGCCGCTTGTGGTATTCCAAATGCGTACGCTGCGATCGGTACCGGCTGACGCGATTAAGGGTTTGTTGGGGGACCAGGCGATTGAATGGATCTGCCCTTGGTGCTTGACGGGAAATTTGCGTGCTAGTTTCAACTGCTGGTCGAAAATCTGCATGGAACGGTTGCTGCTGGCGGCTGCGATCTGGTCACCATCGGGCGATATGGCTAGTGTGCCAAAAATCCGCTCGCCATCGGTTGCAACTTTGATATTGCCAAGAGCATTGTTAGCGAGATTCCACTCGCGCAAAGTCCCGTCACCGCTGGTCGAGATCAGGCGCTGTCCATCCGGTGTGTAGCCCAATCCACGGACAAATTCTTCGTGGCCCTGCAATTGGCTCTTCTTTTCAAAGTCCGGCAAGGAAAATTCAAATATCTGCCGATCGATTCTACCGATCGCCAATCGACTATTGTCTGGCGCGAAGCAGAGAGAATCCGAAGAAGAGCGTTTGCCAGGAATGTCGATGAATTGAGCTTGCGGGCTGGAACTAGCGGTCTGCCAAAGCTGCAATTGATTCGTTTCACTACCGGCCACGATCCAGCTTCCATCCTTACTTACGCCAACCCTACGAATATTTTGATTCGATTGAAAGCGATTAAGAATCTCTTGTGTTTCGGCATCTCGCAGCCACAACGTTCGTAGTGGATTCCACGTTACCAAGCGCTTGCCATCATCACAGTACAGAACACCGCCAAATTCTGTCTGCTCATCCTTGATTTCTCGTAGCGGGCGAGTCTGATGGCCGTCCCAGAGCTTGGCTCGGTTCTTGCTGCATGTCGAAGCAATGGTGCCATTAGGACTGACAGAGATCGTCGTAATCATGGTTTGATGGCCGGCCAGTTGGAGTTCCATCTGGCCGTTTTCACTATTCCAAATACGAATGGCTCCGTCGCTGGTTCCTGAAACGATTTGTGATACTCCGTTGCGGAAGGCTAAGGCAGTGACGGCGGGTCGCGGAGCATCACTACGAAATCTGCTTGAGCTGGAATGCAGGATTTCGCGAACCATCTTGCCGGTCTGGCTATCCCAAACGCGCAGGACGCCATTACTACCACCAGTGGCCCAGCGTGAGCCATCGGGGCTTTGGGCAAAACTGACGATCATATCATCGTGCGCTTGGATCACTCGATCGTTGATTTCGACCATTCCATTCAAATAGTCCCACTCCCAGTTTCGGTGTTCTTGAGGAGCTGCAGCCAGACGCGAGCGAACTTGCGCCATTTCGAGATTTTGAAATGCAGAGAAGGCCCCCAGCATGTTGGCGATATAGCTTTGCCAAACGGCTTGGTCCAGTTGTCGCCGCGTTTCTGTTTCTGCTAAACGCCTTCGCTGGACTTCAGCTGAGGCTCGCCATGCAAACAGACCGCTGGCCGCAGAGCCTACCACGATGGCGGTCATCAAGAGCGTACCGGCAACCGCCAGCCAACGATTGCGTAGGATCGCTAACCCGAACACGTAGGATAAGCTGTGGTTGCGTGCTGCAACTGGTCGCAAATTCAGGTAGCGATTGATGTCTCGACTAAACGCTTCGACTGACGAGTAACGTAGATTCCGATCCTTGTGCAACGCCTTTTGCAAGATAGCTTGCACGTCTTTCGGAAGAGTCCGCCTGCTGTCAGTCGCAAGTTTCAGAGCGACCTCTCGAATTGTTTGCAAGGCCTGCGTTAGTGGCAGTCCCTTCAAATCATAAGGCAACGATCCGCAGACGAGTTCATGCAAAATGACTCCCAGGGAGTATACATCGGTGCGTGAGTCAATCGTAGCTTCTGGATCGCATTGTTCGGGGCTCATGTAGTTAAGAGTCCCGGCCGTCGGAGGTGAATGGTCAGCACCACCGGGATTGGAATCCAACAATCGACCTAGTGGCATACTTTGCGCGTCTGGTGATGGCTGCTGATCGTTCTGCCGTTCGACAACTGCATCGCTTAGCCCTTGGCTACTAGCAACGCCAAAATCGATGACTTTTGGATTGCCATGACTGTCGATGAGTATGTTGGCTGGCTTCAGGTCGCGGTGGATGATACCCAGTTGATGTGCGTGCTGAACGGCTTCGCAAACCTTCTGTATCAACCTGAGAATCTCTGGTATATCCAGCTTTTCGTGTCGAATGTGTTGTCGAATCGTTTTGGCCGATGGCACGAATTCCATCGCGAAGAAGGGCAGGGGGTGCTCGGGCTGCGTGTCGTCCACGCCGGCTTCATAGACTTGCGCGATATAAGCGTGACGAAGTCGGCCCAACAACTCCGACTCGGACTGCAACTGCTGGCGTAAGTCTTGTTTCCAAAGTCGCTTGCGGGGGATGTTGAGTGCCACTGTTCGATGTGGCTGCTTCTGGATGGCTTCGTAGACGGTCCCCATACCGCCGGAACCCAGTTTGCGAATTATTTGATAGTTGCCAACCGCATCGGGCAACTGCAACGGACCGTTCCAAATCTCATTTCCGAAGAACTCAAGAGCGGGCTCTTCCATAAACGATTGTGAATCTGCCACAGCCGCCAACAATTGCTCGACGCGTGCAGCTAGTGCTGGAGTATCCAGACAGGCACGTTGGAGAAATTCTTGGCGCTGCTGTGAATCAAACTCCATGGCTTGATTGAGCAGTTCGTGAACGCGACGCGCGAGGGGGTCCGCCATTCTCCTAGGCTCCAGGGTGGGAATCGTCGCGATCCGACAATCGAAACAGAAGCCAGGCTTTGGCGGTGCTCCAGTGCCGATCCACACTTCGCGGCCCAATCTCCAGGACTTGGGCGATTTCGTCAATGCTCATTCCGGCAAAGAAACGTAGCTCCACAATTTTCGCTTGGCGCTCGTCCAGTTCTTGAAGTTCAGCCAGAGCCTCATCCAAAGCCAGCAGGTCAAGCTGCCCTGTTGCGTCCGAGCGGCCAATATTATCCAATGGGACTCGATCCAATCCAAAACCGCGTTTAGCAGCCCGCTTGGTTCGAGCATGATCGACTAATATGCGCCGGATGACCCTGGCTGCAATCGCGAAAAAATGGCTGCGATCGCGCCAAGTGGTGCTATGTTGATCGACCAGTCTTAGCCAAGCCTCGTTGACGAGTGCTGTTGGCTGGAGCGTATGGTCCGGTCGCTCGGATCGCAGGTGGCGCGCGGCCAGCCGATGCAGGTCGTCGTAGATGGCCTCCATCAGCGCATCGGTGTCGCCCGGTTGACCGGACGAAGCCGCTTGTAAAAGTGCAGTGATATTGACCGTTGGCTCATTCATCGTCTCTGTATTATCGATTACAGAGTCGATCAGGTCAATTCGCTGAAGACAGGTCATTATTTAACGCAACGTTGACGAAAGGTTGTCTCGAAGCAGCGGTTTTCGAGTGTAATTTGCCGGAATTGCAACAATGGGCGGATTCAAACAAGCATCCGCTCTTCGCCTGCTGACTATACGGTTGTACCCGAGATAACGACCAACATCGGTGCGAACCGCTTCGATCTCCATCCGGTTGTCAGGCGCGATTGTCTCGAGCCACTCAAGCCACAATTGCCAGCCATCCGGCATCGAGTCTGCAAGCTCTACGTCAACTATTCCTGCCTTCTCCCAATGTCGACGCCACCAGGGTGACGAATGCATACTTAACATCGACGGCTCAGCAGCCAGCAATTCGGACAACTGTGATGGAATAGTGCTTTCGATCTCCTGGAGGAACCCGGAGCCGGCAATAGCGATGATCCCATTGGGCTTCACGAATCGGGCCAGATAATTCAGATAATGATCATCAGTACCGAAATAGGGGAACGCATCAATCGATAAAATCGCATCAAAAAAGTCGTCAGCATAGGGCAAGTTGCGAGCATCGGAATGAATCGGGAAGATATTTTCTGCAAAGCCAGCGTTGCGAATACGCTGCAGATTCTCAGACGGACTAAACCACAGATCGGTAGCCCAAACGGTAACGCCGTACTCTCGCGCTAGAAATACCGAGGATGCGGCACGACCGCATCCTAAATCCAGGATTTTCATTCCTGGCTTTAGTTCGAGCGCAGCAGTTAGCCACTCAACAAGCAAAATCGAGTTAGCACCTCCGCTGGCGCTCTCGATAACCCACTCTGAATGATACGCTTGTGATCGTGGGAATATAAAGTGCGTTTGTTTTATGAATGACATGAATTCTTCCTGAACGACCGATTGTTCACAGCGAGATGTCGCATTTTTCACTGCTATCTTACGAGCGATCTGGATTTCTGATGACGTCGAAAACCGATTGCGAACATGCCGACTCCCAGCAATATGGCTGCCCCAGGCTCAGGTACGCTAATGGCAGTCAGTTGCAATTGTACGTCGTGGGGGTTGTAAATGACGTCCCAATGAAATTGTTGCATGCCCAGTATTGTGGTCGGATCGTTCAAGAACGCTCCATTGACACCTCCAAAGGAGGAGAGAATCGTGAACGTATCTCCCAATTCTGGTATAAAAACCTCTCCACCCAGACTCAGGCTAATCAAATCCACATCCAGGAACCCATCCAACCAGGTGGGTTCGTTGTCAACGATCAGCAAATCATGCTCGGTGCCCGCCGTGTGGCCACCGATATCACCCGACCATGTTCCGGTGGAGGTGTTTTCGACTCCGTTCACCGAAGCCAATCCCGCGCGGCGATCGATCTCTATTAGGCCAGAATTCTCTAAGTCGATGGCGGCCAGAGTCAGACCGCTTTCCAGCAGCATGTTACCCGACTGGGCATTTACCAACGTACCTTGTCCGTTAAAGATTACATCGGTTTCGATGACGGTCGTGCCATGCATGCGCAGAGCAGCGTTGTTAGGGCCGATGTTGACTTCCGCTGGGCCCGCAAAGCCACTATCCGAAAAGATCGTATCCGAATTGATGCGGACTAGACCACCGGTGACGTTAACATCACCTTCGACCACCATTCTCGACCCGGTGACGCGAGTCGAATACGAGGGCCCTGTGCCGGACAGATTCATCTCCCCCGCCATGACCCAAGAAGCGTTCGGATCAGCAAGATTTAAATTGAGTCGAGGCAAAGCACCGCCTTGAATATTCATAGTGCCATCAAAGCGATTGGATGACGTGGTGCCGGTCATCTCGGCATTGACAGTCAGGCCGGAGTTAATGTTCCAAGTCGTGTTTCCACTCAGACCATCCATGTCGAATCGGTTGGCGTTGATGGTCGCTCCAAGTCCGCTGACGGTGGCATTGCCTTGTTGACGAGCAGAGCCATTGATTGCCACGCTACCGTTCCATGTCGTCGGGCCGTTAAAAGCAACCGTGCCATCTGTGTAGTTGTTGGCAAAAGTGGTGAAGTTACCGCCGCTGATCGTCGTCGGGCCGTCAAACTGCATCGTGCCAAACTGCCCGAGGTTAAAATTGCCTCCTTGAACAACAGTCGTCCCATCGAATTCGATCGTGTCGGTGTGGCCAACGTTGATATTGGCTGTCGTTTGAACGGTAAGCGGAGCTGAAATTCGCAGCTTGCCCTCTGCAAGTGTGACATTAATGGTTCCTCCAAAATCTATATGTGAGCCGCTGATAAGGGATGCTGCTGGATTGAAAAAGCCGACAACATTGATTTCAGCAGAGCTGTCTGCCTCCCAGCCGTCCAGTATATTCATATTGAGAAGCGCTCCCGGAGCCATCGATATCCTACCGCCAAACGAATCTGTCAAGCTTCCGGCATTAACCTCCAACTGGCTGAATTGTGTGCCGAGGTCCAACCGACCTACACCATTGGAGCCATCAAGGTTGACTTGAAGATTCTGTACCAACTGACCAGCATTCAAGATGATTCCACCGTTGGTTCCTGGACGGATCACACCGCCATTATCGAAATTGCTCGAAACGATCGTACCTCGACCGGAAATAGTGCCAAGCGACCAAGAGTCGGGAAAGAACACGGTGGATACGTTATCGTGAAGCTCTAAAAAGGTGCCCGGTTCCATCTGAATTTGACCCTGGAGATCCGAACTGTTAGGACCTGCTGCAGGTCGAGCGATAAGTCGAGTGTTGTTGCCGGTGATTGAAACTACATCGAACGAAACCAGTTCGGTGCCATTGGTATCCAGCGAAACACCATTGCTGAGATAAAGGCCACCATGCAGTACGGTTGGATCCCCACCCATTACTACGTCGTCGCCAGCGCTTCCTGGCAAGTTGCCAATGCGGATCACATCGTGGATCTCGGGAGCACCAAAAGGGCTCCAGTTGCTGTCGTCAAAGAAGAGTCCATTGCCGGCATTTCCGTTCCAATGAACTTCTTGGGCTTGTAGCCCAACTTCAATCGACAATGAAAAGATCAGACTGATCATGACATTCAGCTTGGTACCCAGGCGCCTGACGAATCGTGAATACCGAGCGAGATTGGTTTTTGAGCAAGAGTTTTTTTCCCTGGAATTAGGGAAATCACTGATAAATGACATACCAAAGTTCCTTGTAAGTTGACGATCCGGGCCTGGGCAGAAGTACCTATGGAACCCGAGATATCTGTCAACTCTAAGAAACTATAGCTAGTGCGCCAAGAAAATCTGATTGATTGCTTGTCTCAGACCCCTCTCAATCGCGAGGTCGTGCGGTTTTTGTGAGGCAGCAGAGGTTGGCAGGCTGGGGATAGATGTCGAAAAGAGAGCTGGTAATAAGCGAAGAAGGTGACCGGCCATCAGCCCCCCGTCCCTGCGTACTCTTGAGTTTCCCAGGTTGTTACTATGGGCAGTTTCCCAATCAATTGACCTCTCAATGCCAACATCACTTGCGGCAACCTGACCACAGCCACGGAGCGGACAGCCAAGATGGCTTGAAGAAGAGTCTATTGGAACTGATGGGGGAGGTCGCTAGAATGGAAAAATTGTCTAACGACGAACTTTCAAGCCATTTGTTGTGGGATCGTGATCACTATGTGCGTTTCGTATCCGGAAACTCTCCAGGAGAGACTGCTCGACTTGGGCAATGTACCTCTGTCCCGAATTGTCATGACTCCTCCGCCTGGAGAAGCTACCAGGAACGAGATGTAGCCTTTGTATCGTGGGAACGGCTTCCTGGTGGACAACTGCCGATCAGTCCGCTCCCCAGCCTAGTGCCCAATTTTGTAATTGAGATACTCAGCAAGGGTAATACCTACGGCGAGATGTCCCGCAAACGGCGCGAGTATTTTCATGCCGGTGTAGAACTGATGTGGAAGGTGGATCATCGCGATCGGACCATTACTGTTTACCGAACGAGTCAACGCTTTGAGGTCATTCGTGAAGGTGCAATGATCGACGGAGTACCTGTTTTGCCAGAATGGACATTCAATACCGCTGACCTGTTTGCAGTTCTCGACCAACAACCACCGACTGCACCTTAGTGCCAGTTCGGAAAGCTAGTTTGTCAGACGCAGATGTCCGTATGTCCACGTTACCTTATAGGTTGATAAGTACGTAACGGGGACAATTCTTCGCTCAACAATTCTTACACAACATGGCATGGATGAATGGCTGTCACTCTGAACGAAATTGACGAGTTCTTGCGGCAGTCGACACCTCGCAATATTCCAGCCAATATTCGTGAATGTTTGCTTCCAATCTGCGCGTTTCAGAGTTATATAATCCTTGGAGGTGTTCTCCTGGGATTTGTCTTGCTTTTCTTCGTCATTTTCTTTTCCTGGAATGTTGCCACCGAGATGATACTGGACACCGCCCAGAGTTCGCAGAGCGAAGCATTGGTCACTACAGTCGAAGATACCAGTATGCGTGTCAATAAAAGGCAAGTGAAACGAGTGAAATACGAGTTCACCACCCGACAAGAACAGAAATCGCAAGGGTATTCCTACTTCACAAGAGATATTCCAGCTGTGGATAGCCGCCGCACGGTCAGCTATCTGACTAGTAATCCTAAGCTGAACCGCCTGGAGGGTGGAAGGCTGAACCCGACGGGCTATTGGGGTTTTCTGATTGCGATACTTCCTACCGCCGGACTAGTGTTTGTACTGGCTACGCTTGGCTATCGGCGAAACAAGATGCGGGTCTTGCGATTGGGCCAGTTTGAATTGGCGCAAGTTCAATCGATTGAAGCGACCAACGTAATAGTCAACAAACAGCGTCGTTTCATCATCTCAATGGATATACCGTCGCAGCGCGATTTAGGTCCATTCGTCCATTACGGTTATGGCCGCGAAGTTGATCTGGCTCAGCAAAGGAAAGATTCTTCCGAGCCGCTGGGGGTGCTGTTTGATCCTGCCAAACCCAGTCGGATGATTATCATCGATAGCTTGTTCAGCCAATAATCTGTTCCAGGTTGCGGGTCAGTGACGGTGATCCATCGTATTTTGACACACATGATCAAGAAATTGCAGTCATGTCACGCAATGCTTACAGGGACCTCTTAATAAACGCAAGGGGTGTGATGTTCATCGATATCGACGTGGCCTCGACGATTCATAAGCCCGGCTTTTGGGCACGGCTGCGCAGCGGTACAGTAAGTACAATATGGAGAGCCTTGCGTTATAATGTTCTAGACGAGATCGAGAGCAATTGGTTAGATCCTCAGTCGCACCTTTTGAACTAACTTTAGGAGAAGACAATCGAGTATGCGGCGTCAACCTTTAGTCGTGGGAATTGCTGGTGGCACCGGCTCGGGTAAATCAACTCTAGTTCACCTACTGCTTCAAACTGAAATCGGATCAGAGATTACGGTTTTGCCACACGATCACTATTACTAGAGCAAAGATCAGGTGCCTTCAGCCCTGATTCAGTGTCAAAACTGGGATCATCCTGATGCTATCGACAACACCTTGTATGTCCAGCACTTGGATCAATTGTCTGAAGGCAAATCGGTCGAGCGGCCCGAGTACTGCTTTGAAAGTCATCACCGCAAGCTGGGTACTCAGACGGTAAAGCCTCGGCGAATTTTGTTGGTTGAGGGGATTCTTGTCTTCGCAGTTCCGGAAATTCGCAAGCGACTGCAGTGGCGAATCTACATTGAAGCCAATCCTGACGAGCGGATTCTGCGTCGGTTGGTCCGTGATACTCAGGAACGAGGTCGCAGCATCTCGTCGGTTGTTCACCAGTATCGCACTTCAGTCCGCCCAATGCACGATCAGTGGATTCAGCCCAGTCGCAATCACGCTCATCTGGTATTGCCGAACGCTCAGGAAGGTAGCCTGGAAAAAGGTGCCGAAATGCTGTGCGGCTTCCTTAAATCACAGATTTCTTAGGGCGGTTCCGCCGCCGCAACAGCGATTGCGAACTGAGGGCACCAGCGCCATAATGGGCTATGTTTTTTTGAGTTCACCCAATCGACTCCGCGCGGGAATAACGAACCATGGACGACAAACTGGCCTACTCTGGGATCACCTTTGACGACGTACTATTGGAGCCTCGTTACAGCGAGGTGATGCCGGCTCAAGTAGATGTCTCTACGCAGCTCACGCGATCTATCTCGCTGAAAGTTCCATTGCTATCCAGCCCAATGGATACCGTGACGGAAGCCGAAATGGCCATAGCTCTTGGTAAAGTGGGTGGAATGGGGGTGATTCACAAGAACATGCCCATCGAGGCTCAGGGTGAGGAGGTGACCAAGGTCAACCGCTCTGCCAATGGTATCATTGTCGATCCCGTCACCCTAAATCCCAGTCAGACTGCTCGGTCGTCCATCGAGCTGATGGACAGCAAAAACGTGTCTGGCGTGCCAATCGTCGAGCAATCAGGCCGGCTGGTTGGCATTCTGACACGGCGCGATCTCCGATTCCTGGAGAAGGACGAAACTCCAGTCAAAATGATCATGACCGGCGAAAATCTGGTTACCGCCACGGGAACTGTAACGCTTGAGGAAGCTGAGAAGATTTTAACGGATAAAAAGGTGGAGAAGCTTTTGCTGGTTGACGATAAGTTTAACCTGACGGGGCTGATCACCATCAAAGACATCGACATGATGAAAAGGTATCCCAATGCCTGCAAAGACGCCAGTGGGCGATTGCGAGTGGGTGCTGCGGTTGGAGTTTTTGATTTGGAACGGGCCGAGGCGCTGATACAGCGTGGGGTTGACCTGCTGGTAGTGGATTCAGCCCACGGGCATTCAGCCAACGTCATTGAAACAGTACGTCAGATCAAGCGTCGCTGGGAAATCAACGTGGTTGCTGGCAATATTGCCACCTACGAAGGTTGCCGCGACTTGATCGAAGCCGGAGCGGACGCGGTTAAGGTGGGTATCGGACCCGGATCCATCTGTACCACTCGCGTCATCTCAGGCGTAGGTGTCCCGCAGATCACCGCGATTTATAATGCAGCCAAAGCAGCCGAAGGAACATTGGTACCTGTGATTGCCGACGGTGGAATTCGCTATAGCGGCGATATCACCAAAGCTCTTGCCGCAGGTGCCAGTGCTGTGATGATTGGCGGCCTGTTCGCAGGCCTTGCCGAAAGTCCCGGCAGAACCATCCTGTACCAAGGTCGTACCTTTAAGGTCTACCGAGGTATGGGATCGATCGGTGCGATGGTGCAAGGCTCCAGCGAGCGCTACCGACAGTCCAGCCAGGATAACCTGCTGAAGTTGGTGCCCGAAGGAGTGGAAGGACGAGTCCCGTTCAAAGGCAATCTGGCCGACTACGTTTATCAATTGGTTGGCGGTCTGAGAGCTGGAATGGGATATTGCGGAGCTAAAAATATAGAAGAACTTCGTAAGGATGCGAAGTTCATAAAAATCTCCGCTGCAACTGTCAGAGAGAATCACCCCCATGACATTGCCATCACGCAGGAAGCACCTAATTATAGCCCAGAGTTCGGTTCCCTGGAATCGAATTGACAGCCCGGATGCCGACCGCAGACTTGGTTTTGCGTCAAGCGGCTTGGCAACTTCACCGATTTCAAAGTCCAGTCCGATGGCGACCGCTTGGAGCCGCATCAGACGGTGTGCGTCGATTTCTGTTGGACTGTCGCTGTTCCTAGCTGGTTCATCCCTTCTGGCTCAGCAGTGGCAGCCTACGCGCGTGCCGGTTGATTCGTCAGTGCAGCGATTGCCTGGCGTCACCAGCATGCAACAGACTTCTTCCACGGAGTTGGCTACCAACCGAGCCACGGTTCATAATAGCACTCAGGCAAGCGATTCTCAGAAGATTGGTACTGGAGTAGTACTGCGCTGGAGAGCCAGTACCCCGAAAGAAAATATCGCTCCCATCCAATCGAATCAGAATTCGATCCGCGAAAACGGATTTGACTCGCAAGCCGCCACGCACCATATTGACGATGCTCGGCAAACGAGGGATATCTTAAGCCAAAACATTGACTCTGACAGCGAACGCGATGAGCACTGGCAGGCCAGTGACTACCAAGTAGCTGGACAAGCCGCAATGGAACAGGACAACCCACTGCGCCCAGCTTCAGGCATTCGCGAGAGGGACGAACGGACACTTCGATCAGCCGTTTACCAGCAGGAACCCAGTCGCGTGAACCGAGTGGCTCGCGCGTATTCTAGTCAGCCGCTGCATTGGAG
>DAIRSD010000013.1:0-23289 GCA_036804625.1 Aureliella sp.
GGGGACGTATCATCTGTTGCAGTCGCGGGGCTTAGGGGGAGTGGGGCGATTTTTCTGGTGGCGGAATATGTAGCGACCGAGGGCCATGAGATTGTGTCAACGGTTTGTGGGACACCTAAAGCCTCCTTGAGAATCCTCTCGACCGCTGCAATTGAGAGCGTTCTGAGGTTGGTGCTTAATCACTGGGTAGAGCCAGATCGAAATTTGGATGTCTTCGGACTATCCTGTAGTCATCGATTGGATTCGATCGAAATCAAAAGTCGTGCATACATTAAGGAGTAGATCCATCATGAGGCGTCAATTCTCGTTCAAATTACTTACAGGCTTCTGGATACTATTCGTCTCGCAGTCACTGATAGCGATGGACATGAAAGATTCTACACTTTCGTCTCAGAATAGTGAGGAAGATATTGAGTATCCCACAACAGCCAGTGGGCCACTGCCTTTGGCGGATGGTTTTTATGGGATCTGGTATATGAATCAACCGTCCAAAGACGAGTATGTTTACAAGTATTCGGGTGGCATGGCCACCTACCCCTGGCAACATCATCCCATCGCCATTTATAGCCCACAGGCTGACAAAACGTTTTTTGTTTATGGAGGAAGATACAGAACTCGAAATACTCTGCTGCACTGCGTCAGCGTTTTTGATCTCACGACTGGGCTGGTCGCTCGGCCAAGAGTTCTGCTGGACAAGAAGACCGACGATGCCCACGACAACCCTGTACTTTGTATTGACGAAAAAGGACATTTGTTGATTTTTTCAAGTGCGCATGGAACTTCTCGACCGGCCTATATCCATCGTTCGAAACGACCGTACGAAATTGATGAATTCGAATGCATAGCTACAACCAATTTCTCCTACCCTCAGCCATGGAATCTACGAGAACAGGGGCTGGTGCTGCTCCACACAAGATACAAAGGCGGTCGAGTCCTGCATGCCATGAACAGTCCCGACGGCCTGACCTGGAGCGAGCCTCGGATGCTAGCTCACGTTGATGAAGGCCATTACCAAGTCTCTCAGGTTCATGGCAATCGCATTGCCACTGCCTTCAACTTTCACCCTAAAGACAGAGGGCTCAATCATCGTACCAACGTCTACTACATGGAGAGTTCGGATGCCGGTCATACGTGGAACAATGTTCAAGGTCAAAAATTGTCATTGCCACTTTCTGAAATCGACAATCCGGCTCTGGTTGCCGATTTTGCGGCGAAGGGTCAATTGTGCTACATGCGTTGTGTACGATTTACTTCGCAGGGGCAACCGGTCATCCTTTTTGTAACAAGTGGCGGCTACCAATCTGGTCCGCAAAATGATCCACGGCAGTTTATGACGGCACGCTGGACAGGCAATGAGTGGGTAATCCACCAGGCGATGACGTGTGACAACAACTACGACTTTGCCGATCTGGAGATTCGAGACGACGGCGTTTGGCAAATCAGCGGAGCCACCGAAGAAGGCCCGCAAGCATACAACACTGGCGGTGAGATAGCGATCTGGCACTCAACGGACGAAGGCGCAAGCTGGCAGCTCGCCAAGCAATTGACCACAGATTCAAAATACAACCACAATTTCCCACGCAAACCGTTGAACGCTCATCCTGATTTCTACCTGCTGTGGGCCGACGGCAACGCACGCCAGCCATCGGACAGTTGTCTCTACTTCACCGACCGCGGTGGATCGGCGATTTGGAAACTACCCAGTGAAATTGTGGGCGACGAGCGGCTGGTGCAGCCCGTTCGTTTTGAGGTTGGTGCTGACCTTCGCTAGACCGCACTATGTCATTCTTGCTTGCAATCGCAATGACTATTCACCGATGACCTTGATCAGCACGCGTTTGGGTCGATGTCCGTCGAATTCGCCGTAGAAAATTTGCTCCCAAGGCCCTAGGTCCAATCTGCCCTTGGTAATTGCCACCACCACTTCACGGCCCATGACCTGCCGCTTCAGATGGGCGTCCGCGTTGTCTTCGCCGGTGCGATTGTGGGCATAACGCTTCGGGGATGCGTTAAATGGTGCCAGTTGCTCTAGCCACTGTTGATAGTCCAAATGCAATCCGGGTTCGTCGTCATTGATAAATACCGATGCCGTAATGTGCATTGCATTACACAGCACCAATCCCTCTCTTACGCCGCTCTTATCAACCACAGATTCCACTTGCTGGGTAATGTTCTCAAAGGCCATACGAGCTGGCAAATTGAAGGTCAGATATTCCGTGTGTGATTTCATCGTGATTTGTTCTAGATGCTCAAATCCTATATCGAATTGAGATTGCCAATGTCCTGGAAGACGTTGCGTAGAGAGCCGTACAGTTGTTGATAGACTGGGAAGAGTTCGTTGTAGACTCGCACTGTGGATTTTTTGGGCGGAGTCTTCTTGACGACTTGGATCGTAGCCTGACATGCCTCTTCAATGCTCTTGAAGCGACCGATACCAACCGCAGCCAGTAGGGCGACTCCAAAAGCGGGACCCTGTTCGGCATTGATCGAGCAAGCGGCTTGGTCCATCACATCTGCCAAAATCTGACGCCAGAAAGTGCTCTTGGCTCCTCCGCCACTTAGTCGCATCTCTTTGACAGGTACATCCAACTGGCGAATGATCTCTAGGCTCTCCCGCAGGCTCATGGCAACTCCTTCCATGACGGCGCGGGCCAAATGACCACGCTGGTGTTTGTTCGTCAGTCCGACAAAACAGGCTCGCGCCAGCGGGTCGGCGTGTGGAGTTCGCTCGCCAGCCAAGTAGGGTGCAAACAACAATCCTTCGCTGCCCGGCGAAATGGCTGCCGCTTCGGCGTTGACAGTCTGATATGCATCCGCTCCGCGCCGAGTCGATAGCTCCTTGCAGACATTTTCCACGAACCACTGCAATGAACCCGCAGCAGACAGGGTGACGCCCATCATGTGCCATTTGCCTCGAACCGCATGACAAAACGTATGGAGCCGTCCCTGAGCGTCAAACTGAGGCTGATCGGAGTGGACAAACATCACACCAGATGTGCCCAGCGAGGTATTCATGATGCCGCGTTGCACAATGCCTGTTCCAACCGCTCCAGCGGCGCAGTCCCCTGCTCCGCCCACCACTTTGCATTGCGGACTCAATCCCAATTGATTGGCGATATCAGGTAATAGAGTGCCGGTGATTTCTGCCGATTCGTAAACTTTGGCAAAGAGACTCCGGTCCAACTGCAGTTTACTCATCAATTCAGTCGACCAACAGCGATTGCGCACATCCAGCAGCAGCATGCCACTGGCATCACTAACTTCTGTCGCCAGTTCGCCAGTCAAGCGGCGTCGGATTTCATCCTTGGGCAGCAGTACGTGCCTAAGTTTTTCGTAACGACGTGGTTCGTGATTACGCAGCCACAATATCTTTGGTGCTGTGAACCCAGTAAGAGCTGGATTGGCGACCATGCGAATTAATTCGTCGCGTCCACCGGCCAGTTGCGTTATCTCCTGGCATTCCTTCACGGTGCGCTGATCGTTCCACAGTAATGCTGGGCGGAGGACTTTTCCGTTCTTGTCAAGAAACACTGAGCCATGCATCTGGCCGGACAGGCCAATGCACTGCACGGCATCCCGCGAGACTTTGGCCTGTCGAATGACTGCGCGAATCGTCTTGACAGTTGCTGCCCACCAATCGTCCGGATTTTGCTCGGTCCATAGAGGTTTGGGCATAGCCACTTCGTAACCTGAAGCCGCTTCGGCCAGTATGTTACCATCAGGATCGATCAGGATACTTTTGGTACCCGAGGTGCCAATGTCGACGCCGATTGTGTACCCCACAATGGAACTCCATCTTGAACAAAGTTGCTCGATTCACGGATTGCTATAACAATTAACACCAATCACATAGATAGTGCGTTGATGCAGGTTGTCCACCATCCGCACCTTGAAGCGATTTTGGCTCTACGGTCAAATTCAGGTGTCAGTTCCGACCGAAATCTACAGCGTTCGTTAAACCCCACAATGATCGCAACCGGATTTCGGAGATTTTTCATTTTCTAAGATTATGACAGCTTTCGGCCTACGGTTCTATGGGGCAGATGGCTAATCAGGACATGCGATTACACGAAAATTTTTCCGTTGATCCCAATCTCCGCCCCGAAAAGCTGGTGTAGAGGGTACGCTGGTTTGCCTGTCAGCTCTGTGTAGAATAGGATCCTTGCCAGTCCCAAGGCAGCAGACGTTTGCTCGCGCATTTGATTTGGGATTGCATCAAATCAGCTTTTCGATCTTGCAACAGACGGCAGCCTGAAGACTAGATACTAAACGGCATAAAAAGACTAATAGGTTTTAGACGCAAAAGATGACTATTACTCGGCAACCTACTCGAACTGTTCGCATCGGGACCATTTTTATTGGATCGGAGCACCCGATAGCCGTGCAGAGCATGACGGCGACTCATACTCAAAACATTGAGGCTACCGTACAACAGGTCAATGCATTACATGCAGCGGGAGCCGCAGTGGTACGAATTGCCGTGGATAGCGACAAAGATGCCGCTGCGTTGGCAGAGATCAGGCAGCAGACTCAGGCCAACTTAAGCGTTGATCTTCAGGAGAATTATCGATTGGCCGAGAAAGTGGCTCCTTATGTCGACAAGATTCGTTACAACCCAGGGCATCTATATCACCACGAGAAATCTAGACCCTGGCAGGACAAAGTAAAGTATTTGGCTCAGATTGCTGGCGAGAACGATTGTGCGCTACGCGTTGGAGTGAACTGTGGTAGTGTGGATCCGGATATCAAAGCTCGATTTCCAGCCGATGATGAAGTGTCCCCGATTCTGACCAGTGGACTGGAACACGTCGAGCACTTGGAGTCCTTGGGATTCACGCGATTTGTAGTTTCGCTTAAAGATAGCGATCCTGCTACGGTGGTGAAGATCAATCAAGCATTTGCATCGGAGCGTCCCGACATTCCTTTGCACCTGGGAGTCACCGAAGCCGGACTGCCGCCTGACGGCATTATCAAAACTCGAATTGCCTTCGAGCAGCTAATTGGTCGAGGGATTGGCGACACGATTCGCGTTTCTTTGACGGTACCCAACCCGCGGAAAATAGAAGAGATTCAGGCGGGTCGGCAAATCGTAGAGGACATCTACGCGGGTCGGCTACGCAGTGTAGTTGCCTTGAATCCCACCAAGCTAAATATCATTTCATGTCCCAGTTGTTCCCGCGTGGAAAACGAAGCCTTTGTCGATTTGGCTCAGCAGGTCAAGGAATTGACTGGGTATGCTCGGGATCATGCTATTACGATTGCCGTGATGGGCTGTCGCGTCAATGGTCCGGGTGAAACCGACGAGGCCGACTTGGGTTTGTGGTGTGGGCCGACTCGGGTCAATCTAAAAAAAGGGCAGCAGTCGTTAGGGGCTTTTCCTTATGACCAAATCTTGGAGCGACTCAAACAAGAGTTGGATCTGTTGATTGCGGCCAAAGCGTCAGTTGGATAACGATATTCAGGAGAGGTTCATGGTACGGCAATTTAGTGTGATTCCAACCGAGGAAGAACTGCAAAACCTAAAGAGGGATTTGACATTTTATCCGGTTCATAATGATCGTCCCAAGCGACTGTCGTCCGAGCAAGTAGACGACTACAATCGCTTGGGCTACGTGGCACCGCTAACTGCCTATAATGCAGATGAAATTCTGGAGATTCGTCAGTATTTCGACCAGTTGCTAGCCCGAGTCCTTCAGGAAGGCGGTAACAGCTACTCGATCAGTTCGGCGCATCTAAAGTATGGTCCCGTCTACGATATCTTAACCAATCCTAAAATTGTCGATCACGTAGCTGATCTGCTGGGCGATTCTGTGATCGCGTGGGGATCACATTTCTTCTGCAAGATGCCAGGCGATGGCCAGCAGGTGGCATGGCATCAGGACGCTAGCTACTGGCCCTTGTCGCCGTCAAAGGCACTGACCGTGTGGCTGGCAATCGACGACG
This sequence comes from Aureliella sp., assembly GCA_036804625.1. Classification (GTDB taxonomy): domain Bacteria; phylum Planctomycetota; class Planctomycetia; order Pirellulales; family Pirellulaceae; genus Aureliella. Next base: position 5,944 of record DAIRSD010000013.1, read on the forward strand.
CCGATCAGGAAAATGCCTGCATGCAGTTTATCGAAGGTTCGCATCATTTTGGCCACATGACATTCCGACCCAGCAGCCCCGACGAACATAACGTGCTGAATCAGACGATCGAAAACCCTGAGCAGTATGGCAATGTTGTACTTGATGAACTGAAAGCCGGGCAGTTTTCCATTCACAGCGATCTGCTGCTTCACGGTTCGCAGGCCAACTGCTCCGACAGAAGGCGTTGTGCCCTTACATTAAGATATTGCAGCGCTGATGTTCGCGCCGGATTAGGCTGGAATGAAAAAGGGGTGCAGGTTCGAGGTAGCGATACGAGTGGACACTGGCATAATAACCCAAGACCATCTGCCAGTTAAATCTTTGGTATTAATCTTGTGGACGGCGCTGAATGATCCAGCAGGCCACCAGCGTGCTGGCTGCCAGGAAGGCAATTGAAACCAACCAGCATTGAGCCATGCTTGGCAGCCATAGTCCATCGTTAGGCAGATTTCCCGACAACTGTTGGCGCAAACCGGCGACAACATAGCTCAGTGGATTGCAGCGCATCAACCAATGCATCCCCAACTGCCCTACACTTCCGCCGGTCGGTTCTGGGATCGGAAAGAAGGCTCCACTGAGCAGCCACATAGGCATCAGCACAAGGCTCATCACTCCGTGAAATGCCTGAGTGGAATCCAGCGGCCAAGCGAAGCACAGTCCAAGTGCCGTTAGGGACAGAGCAGCGATAGCCATCAGCGCAGTTGAAGCCAACAGTCCGCTAGATAGTGGTGTACTTTGAATCAAGACAGCCAGCGCCAGAAAAATCATCGCTTGAACCCAGGCGATAGCACCACCTCCTAAAATCTTTCCGGCTGCGATCGTCCATCGGGACACTGGCGATACTAGCACACCCTGCAAGAACCCCTCCCGCCGATCTTCGATCACGGAAATCGTGGTAAAAATGGCTGTGAAAAGCAGAATCAGGGCCAACGTTCCGGGCATGTAGTAGGTCATGTAATCTTGATCGCCACTGCGGAACATCGAATGCATCCCGGTTCCGAACAGCAGCCAAAATAGTATGGGTTGTCCCAGGGCTGCCATCACGCGATGACGTTGACGAAAGAATCGAATCCATTCCCGCTGGGCCAACCTGCAAATTACCGACCAGGCGCGAGGCGAGGGCAGTGGAACTGGCTGGCGATCTAAGTTGGCTTGCGCATGCATCGTTATGGGCTTGTGGTACTGTATACTCTGTAACTGTTCACGGACTAATTCAATTTGCTGCTGTCGAAATGGGACCAGCAAAGTAGTGACCTGTGCGAGCCATAAATACGTCTTCCAAGCTTGGGCGTCCCACCGTGACGGATTGAATCTGATTTCCCCAAGTTTCCATCAGAGGTGACACCAACTGGGCGACTCCCGATCCGGTGGCTCGAATCGTTTGTTGATAAAGCTGAGCGGCGATCGATCGATCGAGAAGCCACTGCAGGATTTCGCATGGTGCCTGGGCTTGAACGCTGAGAACTTGATCCCCCAATTCGTCGCGAAGGGCTGTGGGCGATCCCTGCGCTACGTTTTTTCCATGGTCCAGGATAGCGATTTGGTCTGCCTTGTCGGCCTCTTCCAATAAGTGCGTGGTCAGGACTACAGTCACCGAGTGATTTTGCTGAAGCTCGCGCAATATTTGCCAGAGTTCTAGTCTCGCGACAGGGTCTAAGCCAGTGCTGGGTTCATCCATCAGTAGCAGTCCAGGGCGATGAAGAATGCCTTTTGCTAATTCGACTCGACGCTGCTGCCCACCAGACAGCTTGCCAACTGGATCGCCAAGTCTTTCCGACAATCCCATTTGTTGGGTCACTTGATCCAGTCGACTGCGCAGCAGTGAACCATGCAAACCATAAAGGGTCGCCTGACAAAGCAAATTCTCTCGAACCGTTAGCTTCGGGTCCACGCTAGGCGACTGAAAAACGACACCCAGCAGATGCCGAACTTGCGATTGATGCTGATTCACATCAACGTCCAGCACACGAACTTGCCCCTGACGATAGGCGATCAACGTGGACAAGATCCTGAAAAGAGTCGATTTGCCGCTGCCGTTAGGGCCCAATAGCGCAAAGATCTGGCCTGCAGTCACTGAAAGATCTAGTTGATCTAGCGCCTTGTGATTGCCATAGCTGTAACTAAGCGATTGAACGTCGATTGCTAAGCCGTTGGAGTGCATTGCAAGGATGTATCAGGTAAGTGGATCAGTCTAGTGGGCTCTCGAAACGATCGTTGTATGACCTGCCGCAAGACGATCGATCGAACAGTCGACAGCCCATAAGCCAACGGGATTCTAAGTGGTTGACGGAGTGAGAATTCGATTGATGGCGCTTAACATGGCCATGATGGTAGCTTCTACTGAATCGGTAGAAACGCCTGTACCACGATAGGTTTCACCATTGTGTTCGATTTCCAACAGCACTTCGCCAAGAGCGTCCTGGCCCAGGGTGGCTGATTGCAAGCGGAACTCCTTGCAAACGACCGAGACATTTGTCAGTTTCTCCACGGCCCAAAAAGCTGCATCGATGGGGCCGTCGCCCTGCTGGACTTCGGTTGTGAATTCTTGACCACTACGCGACAAGGTCAATTGAACTTTAGTGGAGCGACCGCTGCCATTAGAAATGTCGTAACCGACCAACTTCCAACTATCACATTCGGCTTTCCCGCCCGCGATTTCTTGACGAATCAAAGCTGCGATATCGCCATCATAGATCTCCTTCTTCTTGTCTGCCAATTGTTTGAATTTCTCGAATACATTCTGCAATTGTTCGGCGGAGATATTAAATCCCAAGCTGCGAGCCCGATCTGCCAGTGCGGCTCTTCCGCTGTGCTTGCCCAGCACCAAATCGGTCTTGGTAAAGCCCACGTCTTCTGGTCGCATGATTTCATAAGTGCTACGCTCTTTCAACATGCCATCCTGATGGATGCCCGATTCATGCGCAAAAGCATTGCGACCAACGATTGCCTTGTTACGCTGAACCTGCAGACCCGTGATTTTACTCAGCAGACGGCTGGCGGGCACCAAACGTTCTGTACGAATCCTGGTTTGACAATGGTACAGGTCTTGACGAGTGCGTAACGCCATCACGATCTCTTCCAAGGCGCAGTTCCCGGCGCGTTCGCCTATACCATTGATCGTGCATTCGACCTGCCCGCATCCGGCTTGAACCGCTGCCAGCGAATTAGCCAGAGCCAATCCCAGATCGTCGTGGCAGTGAGTGCTTAAGACGGCTTTATCGATATTAGGTACGCGATTCAGTAGCAAGCTGATGCGCTCGTGCATTTCTGCAGGAGTCGTATAACCGACCGTGTCAGGAATATTGATCGTCGTGGCACCAGCGGCAATCGCCGCTTCGACAACTCGGCACAAAAAATCGTGTTCCGTACGAGCAGCATCTTCAGGAGAGAATTCAATGTCGTCGCAATAGCGTGCTGCTAATCTTACTCCTTCAATCGCTCGCTGAACGATTTCATCTTGGTTCATTTTCAATTTGAACTCGCGGTGAATTGCGCTGGTGGCCAAAAACACGTGGATGCGAGGGCTGTTGGCTCCCTTCAGGGCTTCCCAAGCGCGTTCGATGTCAGCCGTATTGCAACGAGCCAGTCCACAGATGGTAGCACCCCGCACCAGGTTGGCGATTTCGCGGACCGCTTCAAAGTCACCGGGCGAAGCGATGGGAAATCCAGCTTCAATAATGTCCACCCCCAAGTCTGCTAGTGCTGACGCGACCTCCAGTTTTTCGGACAGGTTCATGCTGGCCCCAGGAGATTGCTCGCCATCACGCAGCGTGGTGTCAAATATTCGAATGTTGCGGGGCTGCCCAGGTGGGGTGGCAGGTTGGTCGGGCTGGGAAGATGCTTTGCTGGAGTTCATTAGAAATCGTCCTTTCGAGTGCCTTGTATTTTAAGGATAACTTTGAATCTGCAACACTCAAACTGACCTTGGGGTCCAGACACAAAAAAACCCCGAAGCCAACCGAGCATCGGGGTCACTATGTTTGCAATTAGCTGTCGGACCCTAACACTCGAAGTGCCAGAGGAGGAGACCGCTAATCGATGGGCAATTGTTGTTCATTGAAAATTCGTCCGACTAAGTCTATCTCACGCAGATTTTCTGCAAACATTAGGTTATTTGTTCACCAGCAACCCGTCAAGCGAAAAACCGCTGGTGTGACACGAAATACTGGAATTGAAATTGCAGGACAGCCGCCCAGTAATGGCAGACATCTGTACCGGACCCTTGCTAGGTGAGACATCAAACATCTGTTTCAACTGTTCAAGACGCTCGATCTTGCGAACAAGTTCGGCCAAATTCTTGCATTCCAGTTTATCATAGACTTTGGCCCTACGAGCTTCTATAGTTCGAACGCTGACCGACAATTGCTGAGCAGATTCTCGATTGGGCACTCCACGTAGCACTAAATCCAGCACATGCTGTTCCCGTTGACTCAAGTTGGCAAACAGTTGATTCAGATGGTTGTGCTCAGCCTCCTTCTGCCGGATCGCCGCAGCCTGCTGAATGACCGGCGTCAGAGTGCGTACTAAGTGATCGCGATTAAGCGGTTTTTCAATTGCTGATGCCGCTCCGGATTGCATCGCATCGACAACGTTGTTCACACCGAGCAGTCTTCCTGTCACGATGACCCGCTGCTTGGGGCAAGCCTGGCAGAGTTGGGCGATGGAGGGGCCACCTTCCCCTGCGAGTGGCGAATGCTCGACAATCAATAGGCCAACTTCGCTTCGCACCGGTTCCGGCAAAGGCTGAATTGATGGCAAATGATGGAAAACTAACCCCAACGAATGGGCTGTCTGTTGCCAAAGCTCAAGGGCATCTGGCTGGCGGTCAAATACATTAAGTCTCATTGCTATTGGGCGTTTCTTTGGGCAAGTACTAGCAAGGAAATGGGATAAATGCTTTGGAGACCACCCCTTGGGGTGGTCGGATGATGATCGGGCAAGCTATAATGATCAGCTTAGATAAAGAGATCTTCATCCACCCAGTCTATAGCGGTGAAACCGATATTCGTCCGCATCGGATGTGGGATAAAATCTCTTTTGGGGAGTGTAAAATGAGCAACGATGCCCGTGCTCAAACAGATGACACCGATTCTGGCGACTCCGCCGATTCCTCCAAATGGATCGAGCGGATGTATGACGATCTGCATCAAATGGCCTGTTCGTACATGCGAAACGAACAAAATACGGTTTCGCTCTCTCCAACTGTACTGATTCACGAGTTATACCTGCGGTTGCCAGCCGAGCAGCACAGTCAATTGACTCGCACCCATTTCTTTGCACTGGCTGCTAACACCATGCGGCGAGCGCTGGTCGATCAGGCTCGCCATCGCAGGCGTAAGAAACGGGGCGGCGAACTGGCTCGTAGACAATTGGCTGATTGGGATGCCATCAGTTTGCAGGATTCTGAGGACGTACTTGCGGTAGACGAAGCGCTCAAGAGCTTGGAGCAACTGGATGCCAGGCAGGCCAAAATCGTCGAGCTGCGATATTTTGGTGGGCTGACAGTTACGGAGGTTGCTGAGAGGCTTAACCTGAGCAAGCGGACTGTCGAAGCGGATTGGACTATGGCCAAGGCATGGCTGCGTCGTTGGTATGAAGCTCAGGAAAAATAGTCTTGAATGCTGAACTGCACCAGCGGGTTAAAGAACTGTTTTCGGAACTGTGCGAACTGACGCCGTCGGAGCAAGAGCGAAGGTTGACCGAACTGGAATCGGAATCGACGGAGTTGGTCCGCGAATTGCGATCGTTGCTGCCCTTTCACACGCGACATTCTACCGTCATTCCAAGTCCGCCAACGCCTGTTCCCAAGGTCCGCACCCGATCGACACTCAGCAAGACCTACCAGTCGCGATGGTCGCAATGGTTGCGGTTTTTTCTTCAAGCTCTGGCCATACCGGTGCCTGTTCTACTTGCTGGTATCGCTCTTAGTTACTGGACCAGCAATCATATTCAATCGGTCCTCAAAAATGGAGTGGCACAGCGACTGAACGACCGCATTGATCAACGATTGGCCGAATTCTATCGTTGGGAAAGCGGTCAATTAGCTGCCGCCAGACAGGTAGAGCGGCAGCATGAGGTAGCCCAATTGATCAAACAGTTGCAAGATTTGGCGACTGCGGTGCCCAAAGAAGATACGCAGTCAGAAGCAATATCCGGTGTTACGAAAATTTTGACTGAATCTCCAGTAGCCCAGCGATTGTCTGAGCTACTGCGGGCTTGGGTGGGCGACCGGGCCAGATATAGCTTGTGGGATCGGCGGATGGTTACATTGGCGGAATCCTTACCTTCAGCACGATCAGAAACCATCGGCAGCTATATTTCACCCACGGGAGCTGCCATCATAGCGCCTGCACTGCGTGGGCAATCCATACTGCATATCCCTACGCATCGTCGCGCTACTGATCGGCAGACGACAGATCAGGAGAAAGGATTTTCGTTAAGTCTTTTGATACCGGTACAGGACGAATCGGAAGTAGTCGTGGCAGTCTTGCGGATCAGTGGCACCGACCTGGAGCAAAGCTATCAGGCGCTGACCGCCCAATGGACCAATGCGCAGATTGGAGAGTGCTACTTACTGAGCGAGCGCGGGGCCATGCTAACAAATAGCCGATATGCCGAAGCGCTCGAGAAGCTGGACTTGCCCACGGTTGGAGCGGGTCAGCAAAAACTGCCGTTGGTGCGCAATCCTGGTGTGAATCTATTGGCGGGTGATATTCCTGAAACCATACCGTCAGCTTGGCCACCAACGCTGCTTGTGCAACAAGTTACAGGCGGTAACAACGGAATCAGTGTCGAAGGGTATCGCAACTATGTGGGACAGTGGGTTGTTGGTGCCTGGCGCTGGATACCCGGCCACGAGATCGGACTGGCCCTGGAAGAGCACGCAGACGACGCCTTTGCGTCTGTTGCGCAAATTAAACGCGCCCTTGGAGGGCTGACCGCATTGTTTGTCTTGTCAACGGCGGGTGTCTCTTTGTTCTCTCTGGTAAAACTATCGAGAAGCCGTTTGCGGGAATTGAGTGATGTGGGTGCGTATCAAGTGCAAGAGCTGTTGGGGGAAGGTGGCATGGGCCGTGTCTATCTGGCAGAACACGCACTGCTGTGCCGACAATCTGCAGTCAAAGTACTCAACGGGAACGTCGTGGACCACAGTGTCATCAGTCGCTTTGAACGTGAGGTGCAATTGGCAAGTCAATTGACTCACCCCAACACGATTGCCATCTACGATTTTGGCCGCAACAAAGAAGGTCTGTTCTACTACGCCATGGAATACATCAATGGCGCTCACTTGGGCCAATTGGTTGAGTACAGCGGGCCCCTGCATCCTGGCCGGTGCATTTATGTGCTAAGGCAGTTGTGCCGCGCGCTAGGTGAGGCTCATCAGGTGGGCGTGGTGCATCGCGATATCAAACCTCAAAATATCATGGTGTGCAATCGTGGCGGCGAGCCGGATTTTGTCAAGTTGTTTGACTACGGACTGGTCAAAGCCTTTGCACCTGGTGTGAGTCCAACGTTTAGCCAAACAAAAATCGTGGTCGGCACACCGCGATTCATGGCACCGGAACGGCTCAGTTCGCCATGGCTGGCAGATCCCCGAGTGGATATCTATTCAGTGGGTGCGCTGGCCTATTTTCTTTTAACCTCCAAGTTGCCGCCGCTGTTTACCTCGATCGGCTCGGGAGCAAGCGACCAGCCGGGTGTCGAAACATTGGATTTGCCAGCCGGCGTGGTTGAGTTCGGCGAACTGCTAGGAATGTGTTTATCGACTGAGCCCGCCGACCGACCATCCAGTATGAAGGCGCTACTGGACGAATTGGAATTATTGGCTGAACGATTCCCTTGGTCTCGGGAGGATTCGGTAGTCTGGTGGTCCAAACACGAAGCCAAGCTCCTGCAATTGGTCAAAAGCAAACGCAAGAAATTGGTGGCTCAGCTAGTTCGTTAATCGCCCAAGTTAGGTAATTGATCGAATTAGGGCATGCTGACCGCTTCTTGCCAGTCGGGATGATACTCTCGCGACCAAAGGGCCGATTGCTGGTCGTCATGAAGTATGTGACCGTTGGCTGGATCGGTGATCACCGTGCGACCTGTCCGCTGAGCGATGTTGCCCAAGTGGCACAGGAGCGTACTCTTGTGGGCCTCGACAATCGGCTGTTTAAGCTCTTCTGCGCGACCGGTTCGTACGCACTGAATAAAATTGGTCAAGTGTTCCATTTGCCCACCATTATTCTGACCACTCTCCTCTACCAGCTTGTCGTTCTTGTCAAAGATCTTGTAGCGCCCGTCACCATCCAGTTCAAGCGTGCCATCGCTTCCGTAAAAGGCGCAGAAGTAATCCACGTTTCTCTTGTTGCACGACATGGAGTTCATTGTGATCTGCTGACGATCTGGGAATTCAAAGCCTACAATCTGAGTGTCAGGAGTCTCTTGGTCATCATCAAACCAGTAGCGACCTCCTGAACTGACGGTCCGAACAGGGTAATCCACCTGAAGACCCCATCTGCACAGATCCAAGCCATGCACTCCGTTGTTCGCCAATTCGCCACCGCCCCAATGCCAAAACCAATGCCAGTGGTAGTGAACGTAGTTGCTTCGATAAGGGCGTTGCGGCACGGGGCCCTGCCATAATTCATAATCCAGGTCGGCGGGCGGCTGGCTGTCGGCAACCTTGCCAATGGTTCCACGTAGCGATTGGTAGAAACATCGAGATAAGTGTAGTTTACCAATGACTCCCGAATGCAATTTGGCGATCGCTTCTTGAGTGCCGGGCGAACTGCGGCGCTGTGTCCCCATCTGGACGCAACGCTTGTACCGCTGAGCTGCAGCGATCATCCATTCGCCTTCCAGCGGATTGTGGCTGCATGGCTTTTCCACGTACACATGTTTACCCGCTTTACAAGCCATGATCGTTGCAGGCGCGTGCCAATGATTAGGTGCTGCACACACCAAGACATCGATCGACGGATCGTCAAGGATACGCCGAAAATCTTGGATACCTTCTGACGGGCGACCAACCTTATCTTGAAAAATTTTCTGTCCCGCAGCCACTCGTTTCAGATCGGCATCACACAAATAGGCTACCTGGACATTAGGCAGTGCGGCCAAGTCGGTGGCTAATTGCAATCCGCGTCCCAGCCCCATGACGCCTACGCGAATGGTTCTGTTGTCAGTGGCATCGTTGGAGTCCGCGATAGAACCGGTCTGTGCCAGTACGGAAGCGGCTGCAGTTGTCGCAAGAAAGGTTCGCCTTGGTAACATCAGATCGCCCTGCCCGCTTCAGAGAAATTGCCTTTGTCGATGAAAGCCGCCACTATAGCAAATTCTCAACTGACAGGCAAATCGCTTAGCGGGTAAAGCCCATGTAGAACGAAAGCAGTTGCTTTTCGTCGCCGTCGGCCATAGCGACTGGAACCGCAAAGTCGAAAGCCAAAGGAGCTGGTCCCAAAGCGGGAACTGCGATGCGCAAGCCCAGTCCAGGTGCCACGCGGAAGGTCTCCTCTTGGAACGTGATGTCGCGTTCTACGGTACCGTAGTCGACGAATGCCACACCTCGCAGCATCTCGTCAGCAGTCAAAGGAAACATGTATTCTAGGCTGCCCAAAAACTGACAGCGACCACCGACCTGAACGCCGCCTTCCTTGGGGCTAGCCCAGCGAAATCGAAAGCCGCGCATGCTGCTGAAGCCACCTGCGAAAAAGTTTTCAAAGATCGGTGTTTGGTTTCCCGAAAAGCCTACTCGCCATGTATTGACCAGCACATGACGACCCATACCGTCAGGGCGCTCATGGACTCGGGCGTAATGTGAAAAGTTAACTTGCCCTTGCGGATAATCAAAGTCGCCAAAGGCTTGATCGTAAATCAATTCCAGCAGTGTTCCCTCTGTTGCCAAGAACACACTGTCACGAGTATCGCGGTTAAGCCGCAGTCGAGCCGTGTACAGTTCGTTATCGCCCAGGACGGCATCCAGCGCGGGAACGCCGCTGACTCGAGGGTTGGTGATCGTGACGTTTTCGCCTCGAACTTCCGTGTTGATCGACAAGTCTTTGGTGATCGCATAGCCCAAGCCCAAGCGGCCACCCAGACGCTGTTCATTCCAATCGCGATAATTGCGAGTGAACAAGAACCCACCGACCGAAAAGCTATAGGGCGTGTATCCAAACAGATTGGGAGTTGCCCAGTTGACTGTGTAACGTTGCACCTGATTACCCGGCATCAATTCGGCACGGAAACTTTGTCCAGCACCGCGAAAAGCGTAACCACTGAACAGTTCCGACCAACTACTGGGAACATTCATGATGTCAAAATTGCGTTCATCAATGATCAGTTGTCCGGCCACCCCTAAGTCGCTATTAACCGATCCACCCAGGATGACTCGTCCGGTTCTGGCTTCCTGTACGTAAACGTCAAGTGGGGCAACCTGTACGCGCGGCTGATATCCACTGGGGGCTGTGATGTTTGGCAGGCTCAGTCCGCCCATCGGATCGGCAGGTGTGACCATTGTGCCAGGAGCAATCGATGGTTGCCCGCCAATCGCTCCCGGTAAAACTGTAGAGTCATAACTGGCCACAGGAGCTGATCCAAGCCCTTGCGCGGCATACGGATTGGGCTGGGCCGGATAGCTGGGCTGAGTCGCATAGCCAGGATTCGCATTGGGAAGGGGGGCCGTAGCGTATCCCGGAGCAGTTCCTTGCAAAGTGCTGGGCATAGAGCCAGGGGTAAGTTGATTGTTTGTTGTCGGATAACTGCTCGCTGGGGGCTGAGCGCTGAATGGGTTGGGGTTGGCCAGAGGAACTGGTTGATAAACGGGCGGTGGCACCTGGTAACGATTGATCGTTTGGCCAGGAGCGGCTTGTTGAGTTGATTGTGGCTGCGCGGTAAGAACCGTTGTACCTGCCGATGGTGAGGCTTGCCAGCCGCCGCCTGATTGCCCGCGAACTATGGCGTTAGGGCCGAGCACGCCAGCGTTCTCGCCGGATGACGGAGCCGTAAGAGGAGTCTTCTGGACCAACTGAGTCTGTCCAACCGCTGTTGGGTTCGCTGCAATGGACTGATTGTTTTTGGCATTGGAGTTGGAGTTGTCTGGCCCCGATTCATCAGCCGCTATTGGGCAACATGTCGCCCCAGGCTGTTTGAACCATCTGCCTTGAGGGCTGGATTGGCAGCCCACCATTAGGCCAATCCAGACTGCCAATAGACTCCATGCCCAGCCCCGAGCGCTTTGTTTGCCAACTGAGGTTTTTTGGATAGGACCCATGCTTACATTCACAAAATTGGTTGCATGAAAAGGTTCAGGGCATTGGCAGGAGGCGATGACTGATTGCCGGCAATCGCGCCCAACCTCAGGCGAGCTGGTTATTGGAATTCTGGATTCTCATCACTGCGACGAACGTGGATTCTTGGAGGGTCACCCTGTCTGGGGTCGACTTCGAAAATTTGGCTGGCTTTCAGTCGTCGCTCGGAAGCCTCTAATCTTCGTAGATCGATCAACTGGCCGGGGACGATGTCAATTAAGTTCAGTGGGACACTGCGCTTGGTGTGATTCGAGTCCCCCTCCATGTCGATGTTGATGTCGCAAGCCACATACTGATCGCCTTCATTGATCTTATAAACCAGATCCAACCAGCCCGGTTCGTCCAAAAACACAGCTTGGGGTACAATGTCTACGTAAATAAATCCATCGCGTCCATAGAAATCGGTTCTTAAGCGGCGTTGATCGAGAGTCATTTTGGCGTGATTGAAGGCGTCACCCGGCTTCAGCTTCATCGATCCCAGCAATAGTTCATTGGTAAAGGCTGGATACTGATTGCCTGTGATGGAGATATTCCGAACATGAAACTGTTGACCTTCGTCAATGACAAACGTGACATCCACCCAAGCGCTGTTTTGATGGTACTCTATCCGGTGGCCAACCCGCGCTTGAAAATAGCCTAACGATCGATACAACTCGATCAATTTTTGAGCGTCATCTTCTATCTTGATTTGATTTGCTAGATTGCCAAACGGCTTGATGCCACGCCAGGAATCACGCGAGTCGATTTTGGTTTTTAGTACTTCTTCCTTAAACAGCTTGTTGCCAAAGAAGTGGATAGACCATATTCTTTCCACTGGTCCTTCGTCGATCGAGTAGAAAACTCGGCGCTGATTCGGTTTGTTGCCTTCAACGACCTGTATGGCAGCTTGATTCATGCCTTTTTCTCGATACAGATCCAACAGTCGCTGCTGTGCCATTTCTACCGAGAAAGGATTAGCCGGATCGCCTGGTTCAATACCGCAGTGCTTTTTGAGTTCGCTATCGTTTAGTCGTGTATTGCCATGAAAAACGACTTCGGTGACTGTCGGCTGTTCTTTGATATCAAGACGTACTACGATGCCATCCGGATATTCGATGATGTCCGACTTGATTTGCCGGAAAAGGTCAGTGCGATACAGTTCATGGATATCAAGTTGCAACTGCTTTTCATCAAACATGCGATCTTGGCGAGTTTGCATATGCGACAAAATTTTATGCTGGCTGATGGTTTCGTTGCCTTCGATTTGAATGCCCAACACCATCTTGCCATTGTGTCGCTGATTGACTCGCGGGCCGCCGCTTTCCCAGACGCGATCAGAAAATTTAGGTTCTTCGAAGACTGGAGCGCCGGCATCACCGGCACCGCCAGGCGTCTGTGCAGCAGCGCCGGAACATAGTAATAGCCCGATCAACATGGCAGCATAAGACAGCTTGTTGTAGACCATAGGTAAGAACCTGAAGTTCATTGATCGCCCGAAAATCACTAGGGTGTCACTCGCTTTCGGTCGCAGCGCCCCGCCCAGGGTTTCACTGAATCGACCGCAATAGAGCAAAACGTGCGGTATTGCCCCTGCATAATTACTCAAACCAGCCAGCCGTCACAAGACAGAAACTTCATGGGTTAAGATCGCGAAGCTCGCTAGCAATAGTCGCAAAAAATCGATGTGGGAATTTCGGCGGCAATCTGCTACAAGCACCACTTGCGAGATGTGTTCGCATTGATTCAAAGATGATCAGTAGTTGCCGATTGGGAAACTGCTTGGGATGAATGGCTTTCTATACTTTCGAACGAAAACTCAGCAATTTTGGCTTGCTGCCTTGCTAATTCTGCAAGGGCTTCTAATACTTCAGGCCGAAGTTCAGGCCTACGAATCGGTCGAACAGGAACTGCGATTGGTATGGGGGGGAGCCGAACCGAGGGTCTACCAAGGAACGATCTCTATCACGTCTGGTACGCTGGAAATTCAACGCAATTTGAATGTCCAGCCCAGTGCAGCAGGGACGCAGCATGCGATCAACGGTCAGACGATAGCCATTGCCCCTCATCAGCAATCCACATTTGGTGGTATGGATCTGTTTGTCCGAGGCAACTTGGCTAGCCAAATCAAGATTCAGTTTCAAGATCCGACAACGGATCGACCCACCGAGTACGAAGTTGAATTGAAGCAACTACAAGAGGGAGTATGGGTTCAGCCGCTGGATTCCAAAGGCAACCGCATTGCTATCCAGCGCCAGGTGTATGATCGCTTGAGAGTCCACGAGACGACCGTGCCTCCGCTGCTGGATGCCAACGCAATGTGGCAATTCAGCGTTTCAGGTTATCGCACGGGACTAGCTGCTGGGCAGTATCAATTGGTCGCTCAGTGGTCTGGACGCCGAAGCGTGACGCCTCTTTTTTCGAAGACTGTGGAGGTCGACGCAACTGGTAGTTTTCAGCCGGTGCAGCTTGAATTAAAAGCACCAGCCAAGGAAGGTGGCCATCGGTTGGAATTCCAGATACATCGTGGCGGCTTGCTGACGAACCTGACGGGTGCCAAACCGATGCTGGTGCGAAGCATCGACGTGGGGGTGATGGATGCTTCGGCTGATACAAAAGCAATTCGCGGATGGAAGCCTCTGCTTTCGGTAGACACTGTCGCCGCCATCAAACCGGGAAATTTGGCTTGGCTGACAACGTACACTCAGAATGCTCTCGCGGCCTCATCGGCTGAAGTGAAAGACTTGACTGGTTTGGGTGAGTTGAAACTACCCGAGCAGTGGAGTCGTCTGGTGCCCTTCAGCCGCGCCATGACGGGTGTGGGCAGTGTGACTCAAGTAGGTCAAATCAGCACGCGGACTTTCTTGTCCGGCGCGGACTCGCGTAAAGGCAGTGAACAGACCTGTGTTACTTTGGCACCCAGTAGCTGGATGGCTTTGCCTCTAACTGGGCTTCAGCCAGGTCAGCCTCATCGACTGCGCATCGAAATACCTGTGGATGAAGGTGGCAATCTAAGTGTCGCAATTAAAGGTGCTGGTCACAACGATCAATCGTTAGAACCTCAAACCAGTGTGGTGGTCAATCAAAGTGATTCGACCCAAGCGGAAGGAAGTCTCACGCATGACTTTGTCTTCTGGCCAAGTAGGGAGCAGGTGAGCATTCTGCTGGCAAACAACAGTCGAATGAAACCAGCTTCCGTGGGTAAGGTGCTATTGGAAACAGCTCAAATGGAGACGGTGCCCGCTATGGCCGCCGATACTACCATTTCATCAGATTCGATCCAGAGTCGTCACACAAGCATCTATTTGGATCAGCCATTCTTAGTTGATTGCATGGCAGCTCCACGAGTACCAGATACTCAATCCGGTCAATTGCTAGAGAATTGGGATACCTGGCAGACGGTTGCCGAACGAATCGTGCAGCAAATGCGGCAAGCTCAGGTTGATACATTGCATCTGACCGCTGCAACCAGTAGCGGTTCCTTGATGCCCTTGCAGTCCCTTCGCTCGTTGCCATCACTGGACAAGTCTACTTTTTTTAGCGACGGTCGCGCTCCTGAGAGTCACGATTTTGTGGAGCTGTTACTTCGGCATTTGGATCGCTCCAAGTTGCGATTGATCATCGAAGTGGAACTGCCTCAAAGCTTGTTGGCTGCACAGTAGAATTCTGCAGGAGAGGGCGATCGTTATCAAACCGAAGAGTTAGGGAAACAGTATCGACATCCACAGGATTAGCCTGGGCGTCCCCTACCCTGCAATCCGTTGGATCCGAAGGTACAGTCCGAGCTGTCAAGGTCATTGCGAGAAATCGTCCAGCGTTATGCGACGCATCCATCATTTGCAGGTGTTGCGGTTCGCTTGAATCGTGACTCGCAATTCTTGTTTGCAGGCGAAAAATGGGGTTACAACCGACAGCTTTTGCAAGAATTCGCGGCCACTTCGGCAGTCAGCTTGCCTGGTCAATCACAGGAGTTGCAGCAGCTTTTTACAGGGCCTGTTCGGCTAAGCTTTTTGAATTGGCGAGCTGGTCGTATCACCCAGTGGATCGGGCAATTGGCTAATGAAATTCGCCGAGACGATCCCGATGCACAACTCTATCTAAATACAATTCGCTTGTGGGATAGCGAACCTGGGTCACACGATTTCTACGATCTTGAATCGCTCCATCGAAACCCTCGCCAGTTTATGCTCTGTCTAGGTCTGGACCTGCAAGCCTTGTCGGAAATCGACGGACTGGTAGTCACGCAAGGGTCGGTTCGTAATGCATGGCGAAGCCTGACGTCTAAAGATTGGCAGCGATCCGCAATGGCCGATCAAGGCGTGTCAATCGACCCCCATCGAATGCAGGCAGCTCTGGTTACTCATCAACCAAAGGTGCTTTCGTTAGCTAAATCAGCCGCCAGTTCGGCGGAACAGTCATCACTGGTAAGACCTACGGTCTATCCAGATATCGCGCGCCATGGCCAATTCGCTCGTCAAGCACTGATAGAGCAGTTGTTTCGATCGGATGTTCAAGAACTTGGCTTTGGCGGATGGCAACCGATATGGACACAAGAGACGGAGCTGATGGCGTTGCTGTCCACCTTTAGGGCTCTGCCTTCGCTGCCTCTGGAAGACCGACAGCTACTGGGCAGTGATGCTCCGGTTCGCATACGTACTGGAAGAACCGACCAGGGCAGCTATTTGGCGGTCGTCAATGCGTCTCCCCAGGCGGTGCAGGTCAAGCTTCAATACAATTCCACGGTTGCGGATGAGTTGGAGTTGTTGGGCCAGCGCTTAGACGTTGCTACCGAGCAGGGGCCAGACGGCATGACAGTTCTGGTTCCCCCGTTTGATATGTTGGCGTGGAGTTGCTCAGACCCGGACTGGCAAGTGGTTGCCGCCGAACAAAGTTTTACCGAAGAAGCGGTCCAAGCTTCAATCGCGCAAATCGAGAGGCTGGAGAAACTGATGATTGCAGCCACCGACCCGACTCAACAACGAATGTTATTTAATGTGGGTGGAACCTTCGAGCAGTGGATGTCACCAGACAAGCCTATGGGCTGGAACGTATCGGCTTTGCCTCAGACTCGCATTGCGCGCGCCACGGAACTACCACATTCAGGTAGCCATTCTATATTGATCGAAAACCAAAACACTGGGCAAGTAGCCGCTTGGATACAGAGTACGCCAATCGAATTGCCAAAAACCGGGCGTCTAACGGTCCGAGCATGGCTCAGATCCTCGGCCGCTGAAACGCAGCCACCTGTCGTCCGGCTAGGTGTGATCGGCAGGCGGCGCGATGGACAGCGCTATCAACAACAGGTCTTCTATGGTGGAGTAGACACCGATCAACGCACACTGGCCAATGACTGGGGGAGACGTCCGGCGGAATTGCATATCGCCGATGTGCCCATTGATGATTTGGTGGACTTGCAAGTAGCTATCGACTTAATCGGACCAGGTAAGATTTGGGTGGATGATGTGGAGGTGGTGGAAAATTGGCAGCATCCCGATGAACGCAACTATCTGCGCGGACAAGTGCTGGTCGCCAAACAAAAGCTTGCGGAAAACAATCCTTGGCCCGCCGATAAGTTGATTCATGGCCCATGGAACCATTATCTGTTGGATCTGCAAGCCAATCTGCCAACCACCGTCAAATCGGCAAGTCATCCCAGTCGCCAATCCGATTCGTCGACGCCTTGGGCCGGGTCCAAGTCCACGATCCAGCAGTGGCGCGAGAGCCTCTTAGCACGTTGGCGGCGTTAGTCCAGGAATGGTTCCGATGCTGCCTTGGAAGACTGTAAACCGCTCAAACTGTTAACGGTAAGTCTTCTTGTTGTGCGAGCTTCTATTCTCGGCTTTTGAATGCATTTGCGTCGCCGTCGGACAGTTCGAGGCGTTAACACACAGAGCCAGCACATGGAACGGATTGCAAGGCAAGAGCTACGCACACTGGCCGAGAATTCCGTACTGGCCACAGAATCGCGTAGAAATAAGCTCCCATTCACAACTAAACTGGCACAACAAAATTTGGGAACTGGCGTCGCAAGGGTGGC
>DAIRSD010000014.1:0-23053 GCA_036804625.1 Aureliella sp.
CTTCACCGGCAAGATCCTCAAGGTTGTCCTTGATGTAAAGCCCATAGGTGAAGCGGTCAAGCTTGAGGCAAAGTGAGTCACTCGAGGAAGTAAGACGAACGAAGGCTGCTCTTTCAGACTAAGAGGGCAGCTTTTTTCGAATATTGCCTCGAAGTCATCGACCTTCAGCCGACTTGCTCGTTGCCTATGAGCGCGGAAAACGACGCACGAGCGATTGCTACAAAATCGTTTCAAGTCGCAAGCCAAAGATAATTGGTGGATCCACCCCAACGAGACCTGAGCAGGCAACTTGCAGATTGGGAGTCAGAGGCACAGGCGAAGCCAAAGCGATTTTTATGCTGGCCAAAACCGTGGTCTGGCGCTAGTTTTTGGCTGTCGTTATTCTTAGGACTTGCATTGACGAGCGTGACAATTTCGATTTGTTTTTCTGAGCTCGCGAAGCGGGAGTTTGCCTCAGTAAGCGGTTTCGATCGACGAAAAATTCCATCGGGCAATGAGTCTCGCGTCAGCCATTTTGCATAGATAGATCTGAGAGGGATGTCATTTCGGCTCCCTCGAAGCACTTTCTATGGAGCCAGAATCATCGACGCTAAATCATTCGACTCTAGTCCCAATCTGAGCAATTTATCTCGCGATCCGGCGACGGTCCGCTTTTGATCGATCGCTGAAATCCTGCTTCGAGGCATCCGCCGCTGCGTGGCAGCAGACCGCGAACTGGATGGCAAGTTGGAACAGTTTTCCAACACAGAAAAGCCTGTTTTGGACAAACTCACCAACTCTTTACCCGAGCCGCTTGATTTCGCTTCCGACAAACCCCTCTCTTCTGTCCTATTGATTTAGCCAGTCTCACGTGGCAGACTCATGGGCTGTTAACATTCGTATCTGTATGCCTTCTATCGCCTCGAATGATGATTTGGACCTTGGGCCATTTGGCGCGAATCTGTGTGACAATCCGTTTGAGTTGTTTCACGGTGCCTGCCGCGGGGGCAATATTGGAAGGTCTCAGCCTGGCAACAAGCAGATGAGAGCCAGCGAAAATATACATGAGATGTTTTCGAATTGCATCGCTATTCGAGTCAGCAGCTTCAAGCCAATTTCCGAAGTACGGAGAAGCATCTTAGTGCAACGGAAGATAGCTAACTTTAGAGGCTAGCTTGGTGCTTTTCTGCTGTTGTGGATTGTTGCTTGTGCTGAAATTTGCTAAGCATCCAAACGTACCAAGCTGGAATCAGACCTCCGATTACGACGATTGTCCATTGAAGACCTAACATGATTGCAATGGATGAGCTGTAATCGCCATTGATCCATGGATTGGAGTTCATTCCTGGTCGCGCGAACATCAGTGCTATTCGGAACATTCCGAAGGTCGATAGCACAAAACTAGCAAGAGCTCCGATCGCGTAGGCGCGAACACATCCTTTGTTCCAGACGATCATTGCGATAAGAAGCCCTGGCAATATGCCAGTCGCAAGACTAAGAACAAAACTGGCCAAGGGCATCGTCGTGGCCATCAAGAATGCGGCTAGCCAAGCTAACATAATCACTGCGAGGCTTGTGGCTGTCAGCAGCGATATTGGACTGGTTGCCAAAAGAACTGAACGCGACCCGTCACGGCTTTGCGAAGTCCTAGAAGGCATTCTGCTTGAAAGGCTCCGAAATCTTGGTAGCTGATATGCTAGCAGCACGCCTGCAAATGAAAGTAGCAGAAGCAGGGCAATGCCCAAGTTGATCGCTCTGGCGATTTGGTATTCGTAACTGCCGTAGGAGGTGTTATTGACTGCAACTGACGATAGAGCCACCAGGATGCCAAAAAATACGATAGCCCAAGTGCTCCATTTAAGTAATCGCTTTTCTGGTTGTACCGAGTAGCCAGGTTGTGGTGATGAGTACTCGCTTTCGCCTTCATCATCGGAGTCGTCGCGGTCGAGCGGGTGTACGGAATTCATTCTAGGTTGACTTTGACGCGATAGGACTCGTGGAGGCAATATGCCTGTATTGTAACGGAACCGGAAAGCGTTGCACTAGAGTAGTCGAATGTTCAGATAGGCGGGGTGAGCTTTGATTGGGGTTGTTTGGATCGACTGGGCTGTCCGTGACATTTTTTAACGGATCGACGGATCGATCCGCGACACTATCTCTGACCACAACGCCGGTCAATTCCTTGAATTTTTTGAGACTAAGGGTCGCAACCGCCCGGATCGTGACCAAAGATGTCAAGGGTCTGCTGATAATCTTGGTGTTGGGCAGCGGCCCCCTCCAAAAAATCACAGTTTCGGGCCGCGAGAATTGGCTTAAAAAGAAGGGAGTGCGAAAATGCTAGTGCTATCTCGAAAAGTTGGTGAAAAACTTGTCATTGGTGACAACATTGTGATCGAAGTGGTCCGTGTCAAAGGCAACCGTGTGACGATTGGTCTGGTAGCCCCGGCAGCAGTCCCAATTTTGCGAGGTGAGTTGAATCGGAATATCACATCGAAGCCTTCGACTGAGCCTGCTGGCAGTCAGGACGATCTATTGGTGGCGGTATAGCCGCAATCGCCAGCTTAGATCGAATTCAGGCTTAGTTAACTGATCAGCTTTAGTTCATAGCCAGGCAGATGACATGACTGGCTGACGAAATTTGTAGCGGCGGTATATTATCTGTGGCTGAAAAAAGCATATTCAGCAGAAGGATAGGCTCCCCGACAAATTTCCAAGAAAGTGAATCAACGGCGATGACTTCCAACAAGACCTATTTCATTACAGGCGGAGCCGGCTTTATCGCCAACACGATTATTCGACGACTGGTTGATCGGCACAACATCGTGGTCTATGACAACTTCCATCGCGATACGCTTTCTGGCAGTGCCTTGCACGGGCATCCCAATATTCGAATCATCAAAGGAGATGTACTGGATCTGCCTAAGCTAACAGAATCAATGCGAGGCGCGGATGCGGTGGTGCACGCCGCCGGGATAGCTGGCATCGACACGGTGATCAAGAACCCGGTGCATACCATGCGAGTCAACATGCTGGGGACCGCCAACGTACTCGAGGCCGCACTTCAGAATAAGATTAGTGATCGCATTATCGACTTTTCAACCTCAGAAGTTTTCGGCTCCATGGCTTTCCGATCCACCGAAACTGACGCCACCGTAGCTGGGTCCGCAGGCGAGGCACGATGGACATACGCGGTGTCGAAGCTGGCAGGCGAGCATTTAGCGCATGCCTACTATCGGCAACATCAATTGCCGGTGGTCACAGTCCGGCCTTTCAATGTATACGGACCTGGACAAACAGGTGAAGGTGCTATGCAGATATTCATCAAGCGCGCTCTGAGGAATGAGACAATTCGCATGAATGGCGATGGAACTCAAATCCGTGCGTGGTGCTATGTTGATGACTTTGTTGAATGCATTATGCGATGCTTGGAAAGCCCCAAAGCGGTTGGGGAGAGTTTTAATATCGGCAATGCCCGAGCGGTCATCACTATTTTGGGCTTGGCTCACGTTGTCTGCCGAGTTTTGGGTTCATCCTCGCAAATCATCCACGACCCGCCGCTATCGGCTGACATTGCCATTCGCATTCCAAGTGTGGACAAGGCTGAGCAACTGCTGGGCTTTAAGGCTGCCGTGGATTTGGAAGAAGGAATCTTGCGCACCGCCAAGTGGATCAAGGAGCAGCAGGGATGAGTCGATCGCACGGAACTGGGCTAGCGCCTTGGCATTTCAAGAGTCTGGGCGCGGAGTCTGTTTTTGAACACGGAGTACTGGTGTTTCACCCAGAAAATATATCGATCGGTTCCAATGTCTACGTGGGTCACTACGCCATACTCAAAGGTTATTACAAGGGTTCGATGGAAATCGGCGACGGTGTCTGGATCGGTCAGCAGTGCTTTTTTCATTCCGCAGGCGATATCCGCATCGGCAACAATGTTGGCATCGGGCCTGGAGTGAAAATCCTGACCTCGTCACACTCGTTGGAACCGATGATCAAAAAAGCAATATTGCATCAGCCCATCCAGTTTGCACCAGTGATCATCGATGAAGGCTGTGACTTGGGGGTCAACAGTGTTGTTCTGCCGGGTGTTCATTTAGGCCCTTTAGTGCAGGTCGCGGCAGGTGCTGTGGTCACTCGATCTTTTTCTGCACGAACCATCATTGCCGGTGTTCCGGCGCGAGAGATCGGTCAGATCTGAAGTAAATGGCTACGTAAGCGGTGGGCTCCAAGGGGATCGATCACAGCTAGCCAGTGAAGCGGGTATCTATGCTAGTTTCGCAGGAGAGAAAGGTGATCTTGCTTTGCAGGCTGCAAAAGAAGAATCGTAGTCTCTACGATTGCCAATCAAAATATAAGGCCAGCACGGTTGCCGGGTGCGATGTGTTTTTGATACCAATTGGTGTTGCGCACTAACTGCGTCCCCTGATTGAGTATTGCGGTCTCTGCTTGGCTATGCGGCTGATATTCGTCTCGAAAAAACCTTGGTACCAGATCAAAATGGTCTGGCCGCTCAAGCGCCGTAAGGACTTGTTGGCAAACAGGTTGGAGGGCGTGGTACTTCTCGACATATTTTCTGCCTTCGTTGGCTAGTTGCTGGCGTCGAGAGTGGTCAACAATGATGTCCTTCAATTCCTGATACAGGTTGGTGGGATTGACATCGATCATAGGGCACTGGGCAGGTAAATCGTCTGGATACTTACGCCAAACGCTGCTAAGTACCACCTTGCCAGCAGCCATACATTCACGTTCCAATTTTCCTCCGCTTGGGATGAACAACTGTCCGATCACCACATCCACATCGGAATATCTGCGCAAGGCCTCGTGATAGGGAACGTTCTCGATCAGAAGAGGCTCAAAGCGAACACCTTCGGCCTGTAAAAGCTTAAAGACTTCCAAAACATGGCTTGTGCCTTTAACCGATCGCTTAGAAGGGGCGTGGGCCACGATGGGCACCTGCCTCTGTATCGCTTTCTCCTGAATCAAACCCGTATCAGCCGGAATATAGAAATGCTGGTAGGGTCGCAGAGCTAGCTGGCTCTGATTCGGTAGGCTAAAAATTGCATCGGCATATTTTTCTGCAGTCCTAAGATACCGAATTTTCCGCTTCAAGCCCTTAAGCGAAAACTGAATATCCAAAGGGTTCAGGCTATCGTAATAGGAGGGTATCTTATATTTAGACATTTCTTGTCCATAGGCATGACACCAACGCTGCTCGGATCCCATAAAGAAAATCACGATCTTCTTGCCCATTTTTTTCAATAGAGCCAGATCGCTACAATCCTGAAAGAATGTGTCCCAGATGAAGATAAAGGCGTCGCAATCCTTTGATTGCTCGATCATCAACCGCTTGCGCTTGGCGCTGTAAAGTAACCAGTTACGAAATCTGGTAGAGAACCACTTTCGGCGACTTAAGAAGTTGTCACGATGAAGCACCGTATCTACTCGGGTCGCGTGTAGCAGGTTAGGCTCGATGATCGCGCTGTGCGTTGCGATTCCAAGTTCGCCAAATCCTTTGGCAAGGTCGGAGACCTGCGATGCCATATCGCTCAGGCCGATGAAAATCTTCAAGTCTTTCACGGTAGACTCCGGCTCGAGCGAACGTAGCGTTGAAAAGATTAAATCTAGCCCGGGGCCAGCAGACTCTGAACATAAATCAGACTTTGCCGGCTGCTACCCAGTCTGCGATGTAACTTTGTTGGGCCGAGTCCACTGTTCCATCTGGCAACCAGAATTGAGCTGGATCGTGGTTGATCAGGAAGCTGTCAAACTGCCACTGCTCATCTTCTACCGGAATCTGTGGATTGGGTCTCCAATCGATGGCCTGAGAGAAAATGGGACCAAGGTAAGGACGTGACACAGCCAAAATTTCCTCATGCGGCAACTGATCGGGCAGATTGACACCACGATTTGGGTTCCGCAGCATCCAATTCAGTGCCCCGAGCATCGATGAGGCAACTTGCAGCGTGGTGGGATTCTGTCCGTGCAACAATCTTCGAGTCTCATGAATGTCCAGCGTGCTGCCAATCCACCAGGCACCAAAGTCGTGGCCCATCAGCAGACAGCCTAATATATCGGCTCCATCGGTGACTTCGTTTGTCATGATCCGTAGATTGTCTTGCAGAACCAAGTTACGCGCTCTCAGTTCATAAAGTGAGGCCACGGCGCTATCTGTTGGCCAATAGGCATAATGCACGGTGGGTCGATACAGCAATCGCCGTTTTGAATCTCTTACGGTGAGGTACTCAGAGATGCTAAAGGCTTCACCGTGTCGGATCACCATGCCGTGAATCTGACCGCCGGGGACCCAGGAACGTACCAAAGTGTCCATGCCACGATGATTGTCCAGATAAATCTGATTCTGCGGACCACGCTGATGATGGCAGGCATCCACCGGCAGTCGCTTTTCGTGAGTCCCCCAGCCCAATTCTGCTGGCGCGATTCCTTCTTCGTAAAAGCCTTCGATGCTCCATGTGTTTACGAATTCATTGGGGCGCTTGGGCAAGCTGGTCACCTGAGTGTCACGTTCGCTAATGTGAATGACCTTGGTCCCAGTCAACATAGCCAATTGGTTAAAAGCACCACTATCGATGGCTTCGCGTAGACTGGCTACGCGGGTATCTTCCGGCTTTTCATCTAGAATTTTCTGGGCGATCTGCAGTAGTGCCACCTTGACAAAGTGAGACACCAGACCCGGATTAGCCCCGTGATCCAGCACGGCGGTGGGCCCCTGATGCCTGTTATTCCAGGATGCCACCAACTGCCGAATTTTCATCTGTCGCGCATACAGCGTCTGCGCGGCACCAACCTTGCTGTACGGGTCCCACTCCTCGACCGACGTATTGATGTAAAGCACGCCGGTTTGATGAGCCCATTCCAGCAGCGACAAAGTTTCGATGTTCCAGGCGACGTCGATTAACAGATCACCGGCGCTCAGATTACGGTTCAGGAATTGAGCATAGTTATCCGGAGTAATTTCTATTTGCTCAAAGCGCACGCCTGTCGCTAGCGCATCGGCGATTTCCTGGCGCTTGTCCTCTTTATCGATCACCAAAATCCGATCTGCAGGCATGTCAAAATGCCGCAAGATCAATGGCAAAAGGCACTGCGCCACACTGCCGCAGCCTTGAATCAGAATCCGTCCCTGAAAACAAAATCGAGTGTTGAGATCGTATCGCATTTCAGCGCTCCTCACGACATGTATACGCCGACAGCCCGCATCCACAAGGATGACACACTGTTGTTAAACCGGCATGGGGAGGGGGCTGGCTTTTATTGGTCAGAGAGGTCAGCTAGAAAAGCTGTTTGACCATCGACACGACCAGCCCCAGGATTGGGAGATGAACGGAGTTCAATCCGACTGCGAATTGTACTCACTGCCTACCGCACTTGTCCACTCTTCGGAAAGCAATTACTCGCAAAATCACAGATATTTTCTGGCTCAGCGCTTTCCGCACAACCCGCCTGTTCGTCATTGATTGCCTGTTTAGACCAACGTTGGGGTGGTGGGTAACCATCTTTTTCGACTCTTCAGGCTGTTCGAAGGTTGGTTTTTAGCTGCTCGCCGCACAACCGACCGCGGCCAGCAGCTATGTCGAATTCATGGGACGGTGCCTATTGGCTGCGGGAAGCAACCTAATGCCTAGTGGGCACCTGTCGGCTGGGCGGTAAACGAAAGTGAGTGGATTGCAGGTGATTTGTTTGGGACACTGTCATGTCGTGGCGTTGTGGAAGACAAGAACTCCATCGTCCAGCGAGCCATGACGGAACATTTTCTTGTCCTTACGGTAGTCTTGAGGGTTGATCCAGGGCTCGCGATCGCCTTGCTTGGGCAGCAGGTGCATGGCTCGTGTCAAATATCCTGGTGTAAAGTTGTCGATCCAAGGACGCGGCGTCATGTGGGAGTCCTGAGGACGCAGTCTGGCTTCGACAATCTGGGTACCGGTTTCGTCCAAGCGATTCAGTAGGCGACAGACAAATTCCGAAATCAAGTCAGCTCTTAAAGTCCACGAGGCATTGGTATATCCGAACACCGAGGCCATGTTGGGCACTCCGGTGACCATCATGCCTTTGTATGTCCACGTGTCAGCCAGATTGACTGGCTTGCCATCCACATGAACGCTCGCTTGGCCACTTACAACTAAATTCAGGCCGGTGGCCGTGACGATGATGTCGGCAGGTAGTTCCTGACCGGACTTGGTGCGTATTCCCGACGGCGTGAAGGACTCTATTTGATCGGTAACCAGCGCTACCTTGCCAGACTGAATGACCTGAAAAAGGTCGCCGTTTGGAACCAAACAAAGTCGCTCGTCCCATGGATTGTACTTGGGTGCAAAATGCTTTTCGAAGTCATAGCCTTTCGGCAACATCTTCCGAACCCAACGCAGCAAGAATCGTTTCGCCATTTGAGGCCTGGCACGACTGATGCGGTAAAACAGTTGCTGTAATTCCACATTTTTCCAGCGAGTGATCGCGTAGGCCCAAGTTGCAGGCAGCACCATGTTGAGGAAATTCGCGATGCGATCACGGTCTGGCATCGAAATGACATAGGTGGGCGAGCGCTGCAACATGACGACTTTGGCTGCTTTCTCTGCCATGGCAGGCACAAGTGTCATCGCGGTTGCGCCCGATCCGATAACGACAACTTGTTTGCCTTGATAGTCCAAGTCTTCTGGCCACTGCTGCGGATGTACCACCATTCCTTGAAACCGCTCGCGGCCTGGAAATTCAGGGGTAAAGCCTGAATCGTAGCTGTAATATCCAGCGCAAGACAACAAGAAATTGCATGTATATTGCAATTGTTGTCCGGTATCCACTTGCAGGACATCTATCGTCCACAGCGCGTCGCGACTGGACCAGGATAGCTTGACGACCTTGTGATTTAGGCGAATGTGCCGGTCGATTTTGTATTGTTTGGCAGTCTCTTGAATGTAATCAAGAATCGCTGGCCCGTCAGCAATGGCTTTGGCCGCGCGCCAGGGTTTAAAGTTGTATCCCAATGTATGCATGTCACTATCGGAGCGTATTCCCGGGTAGCGGAACAGATCCCAGGTGCCGCCAATCGCCGAGCGACCTTCCAACAAGGCGAAGGTTTTTTGGGGACAGTGTATTTGCAAATGACGCGCTGCTCCAATACCAGACAGTCCGGCACCAACGATGATCACATCAAAATGATTCTGGTCTTGCGGCATAGTGTTACATCGCTTTTGCGTAGGTTAACCAAAATTTTCTACCAAACAATTTCACGTTATAACTGCGGTTATCTGTTTCAAGCGGACTACAAGCCATCTACTTCGAAGCCCGAACGATAGGTGCGGCGCAGCAGTTGGTTTGCTAGATCGTGATTGCTGAACTGCATTTTCTGCCAGTCCCAGTCCAACTGAGTTTGTGGGAAGCGATTGGCAACTACGCCCAGCAAGAGAGCTTCGGTTAGTGGGCCAGCATAGTCGAACCCCGCGCTGGTCGATCCCTTGCCCATGCATGCATCAACCCACTCGAAGTAGTGATTGCCGTTGTCCGTTGTTGGCGGTCGATAATCTGCGAACTTGGCGGTTGGGTAAAGCATGGCGGTACCCACGTGTGGCAACAGCATGGTACCTTGTTCGCCTACGAATAACGATCCCTGACCGGGCAGCTCCAACGGCTCGGACAGTCCAAGGCGACCGATTTCAGGAGGGGCGTCCGCGCCATCGTACCATGTCCATCGCAGCGACTGAGTTGTGTACGACGTGCCAGGAAACTCGTACTCGACCACATTTCGCTCGGGGTGCCCCAGACCAGTGGGTGGTCGACAAGTGGTCTTAACCCATTTGGGCGCGGTCAATTCTAAAGCTGCGTAGGGAGTGTCAAAAATATGTACACCCATGTCGCCCAAGGTTCCGGTGCCGAAATCGATCAGCTTTCGCCAATTGCCTGGATGGTAGACGTCTGCAGCGAACTGTCGGTGTTGTGCTGTTCCCAGCCACAAGTCCCAGTTCACCGCATCGGGAGCAGTTGTGGGCTGAAAATGGGCTCCATCGTAACCCCAATTTTTGTTCGACCAGGCATGGACTTGGCTGACTTTGCCGATGACACCATCTTGAATGATCTGCACGCCTTGACGGTATGGAGCCGCTGAATGGACCTGGATTCCCATTTGCGTGGCTAGCTTCTTGCTTGCGGCCGCCTTTCGAAGTTGTCGAGCTTCGAAGACCTCATGGGTCAACGGCTTTTGGCAATAGACCGGCTTATTCAAATTTAAAGCCAACATCGATGCGGGCGCATGAGTATGGTCTGGCGTGGAGACTACCACTGCATCGATTGTATCACCAAGAGCGATCAGCATTTCACGATAGTCGACGTAGGTTTTGGCTGAAGGGTGTCGCGAGTGAGCCTCAGACAAACGCTGGCTGTCAATGTCGCACAGAGCAGCCACTTCCACGGCCGGATGAGAAGCGATCGAGCCCAAGTCGGCTCCGCCCATGCCTCCCACTCCAATATGAGCCGTTCGCAGCTTGCCATTGGACAACGCCATTGCTCGGCTTGCTGGCAGACTGCTCAGCGCCAGCATCGCTGCGGTTGTTTGAAAAAAATTCCGGCGGTCTATGGTTTGTGGCTTCATCGGAACAGTTGCCTTTTTAAGAGTGAGAACGAATATCGAAAATCAGACAGGTGGTCGAAGCATGCGCATACAACTTGCCATCAGGGCCCATCAGTCGAGCGTCGGAGGTGGCCGTTTGGCTGCCCAGATGGATCAACTGTCCAATCGCACGGACACGTTTCACTTTGGGGCTCAGTGCTCGGATCATATTGACCTTTAGCTCTAAAGTCGTAAACGATTTGCCTTTGTTCAAGCTGGCGTTGATTGCACAAGCCAATGCAGAATCCAAGATCGTGGCAAACCATCCTCCATGTACGCTGCCCATTGGATTGAAGTGCGCCTGACTGGGAGTTCCCTGAAACACCGCGCGTCCATGCTCAGCTTCGATCAGTAGGTAATCCATCGTGTCGCCGATGGGCGGATAGTGTACTTTTCCTTGCATCATGGCGTGCATGAGCTGCAGACCGCTCATCGCTAAAGCTTGCTCTGGCGTGATCACTCCCGCTCCTGGTCCAGTTCGCAAGATATCTTTTTGTGCTTTTTCTTGTTGTAACCAATGTTCCAGTTGATCATTCATGGCCAGGCGTTCGATTGATTTTCTGTGTCTACGGAACGGATTGTGTCGGTAATGGAGCTATCAACCCTGTGCCAACTATTTACGGCACAAGTTGGTCAACCTATCATGATCAGAATCAATTGGCCAGCACGGTCGGCCTGATTAGGACCTATTTTTATCAAGGCAAGCGTCATGCATATTCAAAACAAAGTGGTGGTAGTAACGGGTGGAGCCAGTGGAATTGGAGCCGCTTTGTGCCGGGAGTTCGCCAGCCATGGTGCGCAGCGAGTGGTGGTGGCCGATATTGACGAAGCGGGGGCTAGAATCGTTGCGGATGAAATTGGTGGCGTGGCTATGTCGGTAGATGTCGCACGCGAAGATGATATTCAGCGCCTGGTGAACGAGACGATGCGACATATTGGGCCCATTGATCTGTTCTGCTCGAACGCAGGGGTCGGATGTGAGGGCGGACTGGATGCCGACAACCAGCAGTGGCAACGACTTTGGGAAGTCAATTTGATGTCGCATGTATATGCTACCCGAGCGGTCTTGCCTTCGATGCTCCAGCGTAAGCAGGGCTATTTGTTGCACACGGCGTCGGCAGCGGGACTTTTGACGCAGCTTGGATCGGCACCCTATGCGGTCACCAAACATGCGGCGGTGGCGTTTGCTGAGTGGTTATCGATCACCTATTGGGACGCTGGCATTCGCGTATCATGTCTG
Organism: Aureliella sp.; assembly: GCA_036804625.1. Taxonomy (GTDB): domain Bacteria; phylum Planctomycetota; class Planctomycetia; order Pirellulales; family Pirellulaceae; genus Aureliella. Next base: position 11,832 of record DAIRSD010000014.1, read on the forward strand.
TGTCCCCAGGGCGTGCATACTAAGTTGCTCCAGTCGACTCCGCCTAGCATCAACGCCATGTTGACGCCAACCGCAATCCCTCCTGAAGTCGTGGCTCGATGTACGATCGCCGGTCTAGACGCGGAACAGTTTTTGATCCTGCCTCACCCAGAGGTAGCTGAGTATTATCGTAATCGAGCATGCGACAACGAACGCTGGCTGCGCGGCATGCGTCGATGGCAGTCAAAACTGTTTGAACCGATTGGATGATGAGAAATTTTAAGCGAATATGGCAATGAAGTTTTTGACTGCTCACTGGCAACATCTTTTGCTGGCCAATTATAGCATCCAGCCTGAAGTTCTTAAGCACTTAGTTCCTATTGGCACGCAGATCGACTGTTTTGAAGGGCATGTGTTTGTCAGTCTTGTGGCATTTATGTTCAGGCAGACTAAAGTGCTTGGGTTGCCGATCCCGTTTCATCGAGATTTTGAAGAAGTCAATTTGCGATTCTATGTTAGACCGCAAGGTCAGCCCCAAAAGCGTGCAGTGACCTTCATTCGTGAAATCGTCCCGCGAGCAGCCATACCGCTGATTGCTAACAGTTTCTTTAATGAAAACTACGTCGCGCTACCCATGTCACATCAGGCAAGTCCCACACAGCATTCTTACTCGTGGACGTGTGGTACAACACACACCTTTTCTGGTCGCGTCACCAGTTCGCTGAGCTATCCGCCTGCCGGAAGCGTGGGCGAGTTTATCACTGAGCACTACTGGGGCTATGCAAAAGGACGCAGGGGAACACTGGAATATCAAGTCGAACATCCTCAATGGCAATGCTGCGAAGTGCAGGACTTCAACATCCAAGTTGACTTCGCCCAGACCTACGGCGCGCAATACGCTTTTTTGAACGCTCAACAGCCTCACAATGTACTGTACGCTCTTGGGTCTGAAGTGAGCGTGTCGTTTCCAAAGCGTTTGCAACCACTGTCGAGTATCTGAGAAAGACCCAAAGTAGGTAACGAATTTCTAAATCTGAAGACCTACAAGAACATTTCGTAGTTTCTAAGGCCAAGTAACTGCAAAATGCACTTGCTGGGCTAGATCTCAGTTCGCTAAGATCGCCTGGGATTTGCTTCGAAGGTGGCCGGTCCAGGATTCGTTCACATCTACATTCCAATTCCATGGCACCGAAAGGGGGTCCCGGTGTATCCAAAATCGTTTGCTAAGAGGCGACTTTTTTTGGCAACCGCATTGTTGTTGGGCTGCATAGGCTGTGATCGAATCACCAAAAATTACGCTACACAATCGCTTCAAGGTGAGCCGCCCATTTCGGTGTGTGCCGACACGGTGCGACTATGTTTTGCGCTGAATCCAGGTGGCTTCTTGAGTGTCGGTAGCCAACTGCCAGATGAGATCCGTAGGCAATCGTTCATTGTGTTGAATGTTGGATTGATGTTTGGAGTAGCCCTGTTTCTGCTCTTCAAGAGAGATCTTCCGCTGTCATTTTTCATGGCACTCATTTTGGTGCTGTCGGGTGGAATTGGAAACTTGATCGATCGGCTTTGGAATAACGGGTTGGTGACCGATTTTATCAATCTAGGCATTGGGCCTTTGCGTACAGGCATCTTCAATGTTGCCGATGTCGCACTGATGTTAGGTGCCGCAGGCATTGCCTACCATTCCTGGCGTCATGGTCAACTCTCATCACAGTCGCCAAACCAGTCACATTGAATTTTAGACGAACCGAAGCTGTTAGCTGCACGACCATTGCGATCAATCAACTCTGCATGTTAGCGATATCAGGCCATTAGACGATTCTGTGTTCGGTCGCTACTGCTTTAGGTTTTTCAGTCGTACGTTTCGAAACTGAATCACCATAGGCGGACCGGTGTGGATTTGAAATGCCAAGACGCCCTCTCCGGCGGACTTATCGGATTGATGATCGATGACTTCGGACATCAATGTATCGTTGATGTAGTGCTGAAGGGAATTGCCTAGTGCTACGATTCGGTATCGGTTCCATTGACCTTGGTTGATCTTCTTGCCAAGCACGTCAGCGTCGCCGATCGGCTTAGCGTTCTTTTCACCTTGGTCACTGATCGTCACGGATTGTCCGCGCAGGGCCAAGATGCCTCGACCACGTTCCTCGTAGTTGATGCCTGAGTAAGTCAGGTCCCAATCGATGTCGGCCTGGTAGCCACCGACGATAAATGCCGCTTCATCCTTCACTTGACTGCGATATTGGATGCCTGAGTTCCCGCCAGGTTTGCTTTCTTGTCCGGGAGTCAGGCGATATTCTAGCTCCAAAACAAAGTCGGCAACTTTGCCCGCCTTCCAAATCAAGAAAGTGTTAGCCTTGATGGGTGATTCGGCCGTGGTGCTTCCAATGATCGCGCCGTCTTGCACGCTCCAGAGTTGCTCATTTCCGCTCCAGCCAGTTAGATCTTTGCCATTGAAAATTTCTTGGAAGCCGTTTTCGGGCGAAGAATTGTCGTCAACCAGAGCCTTCGATATTTGAATTTGGCTAGCTTCTTCCGCTTGAGTCGATTTGAGGCATGAAAGGGTGATAGCTATCGAGCAGGCAATCAGACAGTTTTTAAACATGTTGCTTCTTTCGTTTTGCAAGTCTATTCGAATTGAAATGCGATAAGCCATCATATCAGCGCTTGGACCATTCGCCAATCGACCTGTTCGCCATTGGCCAATCGTACCTAATTAACCAACAATTGGGCCATCAAACGCCCAGATGCCTGCTGGGGGTGGTTTGCAGAATGCTGCTAAGGCTCGTAAAATGTAGCGGAATGAACCTATGTCAGTGAACACCTTCAGACGAAAGGCTTGATCGATGAGCGACCATGGTGAGATCGATTCGGTAATGGTGGAGAAACGGCTGTTTGCGCCGCCAGCCGAATTCTCTGCGCGGGCTCGCGTTAAGAGCTTGGGCGATTATGAAAAGCTTTACGACCGAGCGCTAGCAGACATCGAGGCTTTCTGGGAGGAGGAGGCGCGGCAGCATCTGCATTGGTTCAAGCCATTCACTCAGACTTTAGATTGGCAGGTGCCGCATGCCAAGTGGTTTGTAGGCGGTACGACCAATGTCAGTTACAACTGCTTGGACGCAAATATTGCGGCAGGTAAGGGCGAAAAGACCGCAATTTTGTTTGAGGGCGAACCTGGGGATGAGCGGCGGTTGACCTACCGTGAATTGCATCGAGAGGTTTGCCGCTTTGCCAATGTACTGAAGAGACTTGGGGTGCAACAGGGTGATCGAGTTAGCATCTATATGCCGATGACCCCCGAACTGGCCATTGCCATGTTGGCCTGTGCGCGGATTGGTGCGGTCCACTCGGTGATCTTTGCGGGTTTTTCCGCAGAAGCCATCGCGGATCGCAACAACGATGCTCAGGCCAAGATTCAACTGACCAGCGATGGACTGTATCGACGCGGCAAAGTCTTACCGCTGAAAGAAACGGTAGATCAGGCGCTGGCCAAGAGTCCCACAATTGAGAAGTGCGTCGTACTGCGACGGGTGGGCAACGAAGTACCGATGCAAGCCGGTCGCGACTTTTGGTGGCATGAACTGGTGGATCAGGCCAGTGACCAGTGCCCGGCCGCTGAACTGGATAGCGAGGCACCACTTTTCATTCTTTACACGTCAGGCTCTACAGGAAAACCCAAAGGCATTCGCCATACCACAGCGGGCTATAACTTGTATGCACGGCGAACCTTTGAGTGGGTGTTTGACCATCGCGACGACGATCTATTTTGGTGTACGGCAGATTGTGGTTGGATCACAGGGCACAGCTATGTGGTGTATGGTCCGATGAGCGCAGGTGCCACCGTGCTTATGTACGAAGGCGCTCCTAATTTTCCGGCAGAGGATCGATTTTGGGCGCTGATCGAGAAGTATCGTGACACCATTTTATATACGGCTCCCACAGCGATTCGGGCCTTCATTAAGTGGGGTGATCATCACGTGGAGAAGCACGATTTGTCCAGTCTACGACTGTTGGGCAGCGTGGGAGAAGGCATCAATCCTGAAGCCTGGATGTGGTATCACGAGAAAATTGGTGGAGGGCGGTGTCCTATCGTCGATACCTGGTGGCAGACCGAAACCGGCGGCATCATGATGTCGCCGCTGCCAGGGGCCATTCCAACGAAGCCTGGCAGTTGCACCAAACCGCTGCCCGGTGTCAGTCCAAAAATTATCAGCGAAGATGGTCAAGTGTTGCCTCAAGGGCGTGGTGGTATGTTGTGTATCGACAAGCCGTGGCCTGGAATGTTGCGCGGAATTTGGGGTGACCAGCAGCGTTATCAGGAACAGTATTGGACAAAAGTGCCAGGCATGTATCTGACCGGTGACAATGCCCGATTGGACAGCGACGGATATTACTGGATCATGGGTCGCATCGACGATGTTATCAATGTTTCGGGACATCGGTTGAGCACGATTGAAGTCGAAAGTGCGCTAGTCTCTCACCCAGCAGTTGCCGAAGCGGCCGTGGTTGGCAAGCCGGATGAAATCAAGGGGCAGGCTATCGCTGCCTTCGTGACTCTGCGAAAAGACGCCAGCGAAGAACTGCGACAAGAGTTGAAGCAGCACGTGCGCAAAGAGATTGGTGCCTTAGCACAGCCAGATGACATTCGGTTCACTAGTGCGCTGCCAAAAACTCGCAGTGGAAAGATCATGCGACGATTGCTGCGAGATATAGCTTCAGGCAAAGAGCAGTCGGGTGATACTTCGACGCTAGAAGATTACACGGTGCTGGCAAAGTTGCGTGGCGACGAAGAGTAAGGGAGTGAAGCGTGTTGAAGCATGGCTGGATTTTAGCACTAACAGTGATTTGTCACTGGTCTCAAGTCAGTATGGCCGAAGATGAGATCGGTCAGGCTCGCGCTTTGTCTAAGGCTTTTCGAGCGTCAGCAGAGAAGGCATTGCCGAGTGTCGTAACCATTCTGAGCCGTCTGAAGCAGGAAGATGCTGACGACAGTTCCATCTTGGGCATCATTGGTGGACCCGATGCACAGGTCTACGACACGGTGGGCTCGGGCGTGATCATTAGCTCGGATGGTTGGATACTGACCAATCATCACGTCATCGAAGATGCGGTTCGTATCGAGGTACGATTGCCCGATGGACGGCGCTATTTCCCGGATCAGACTCAGTCAGATCCGGCTAGCGATGTGGCTTTAGTCAAAGTGGAATCGGCCAGCGAACTGCCTGCCGCTGAAATTGGCGATTCCAACGCATTGGCTGTCGGCGATTGGGTGATCGCAATCGGTAGTCCGTTTACCTTGGAATCGTCGGTTAGCGCTGGGATTATTTCGGGCACCAATCGCCGACGTCGACTTTCCAAAGGGGTTGTTGGGCAGTTTCTGCAAACCGATGCTGCCATCAACCCCGGCAATTCGGGCGGTCCACTGCTGGATTTGGAAGGCAAGGTCGTAGGCATCAATACAGCCATATCGTCGATTACCGGTGGGTTCGAAGGAATTGGTTTTGCCATTCCCATTGCGCGTGCGATGTGGATTCGTAGCGAACTGCAGCAGTATGGCAAGGTGCGCCAGGTGCTTGCCGGTATCCGCGTCTCTACAATCCCATACGATGTAGCCAAGGATCTGAATCTGCCGCTGTTAACTGGCGTGATGGTGGTTTCCACAGTGCCGGGTAGGCCTGGTGATTTGGCTGGCGTTCTGGCCGGCGATGTGATCGTTCAGTTTGCTGGCCAGCCGGTTAGAAGTGATGTCGAATTTGCAGATCTGGTTCAGCAGTCTCCCATAGGTCAGCCGCTTACGGTTTCCGTTTATCGCTCGGGTGAAAAATTGGAACTGACTATTCAGTTGCAAGAAAAACCCTAGCCAACCCCTTTTGTCGTAGTGAGTTGCCAATGAACGTTGACCTCAGGCAAAGCCTGTTTATGCTCGTGTTCGGCGTTGGACTGCTGATCACAATTGCTAGCCATACACCGGCCCAGTTTCAGCCGCGCATGCAAGCAGAAGAGCTGTTCCTGATGGCCCCTCGAACCATGCAGCGGCTTTTGGCTGAAGGCAGATCAGCCATCGAGCAGGGACGTTATGCAGACGGGATTGCCGCGCTGGGTGCCATTCTGCATGGTGAAGGCCAGGATGTTGCCGATGACTTGGCAGGTCGAGATTTTTTTGTCGATAGACCTGTGCGCAATTTGTACTCCAAAAGCCTCAAGAGCGAAGCCATTGAAGCATTGAATCGGTTGCCCGCCGAGGGTCGCAAGATTTTGGAGTTGCAGTTTGGCGTGAAAGCTCGGCAGTTGTTGGATGCTGCCGTTGCCCAACGAGATACTTTGGGGATTGCTGAAGTGGCTAGGCAATATGTGCATACTCATGCTGGCTATGATGCCATGGTGTTGGTGGCACAGTTGAAGCTGACCGACGGATATCCTCTTGCGGCGGCCAGTGTTCTACAGAGTCTGTTGGATTATCCGGCTGCACGTGAGCGGTATGGAACACAGTTGGCTTTTTTGGCTACGACCGCTTGGCTGCATGCAGGGATGGAAAGTCGAGCTGGCAAGACATTGGAACTAGCTGGTAGAGATTTTGGGGGACAGAGCGTTACAGTGGCTGGCCAGCAAATCCCTATCGAAGATGTTCAAGCGATTCTCAAGAACATTCGATTGGGAAGCGGTAGCGTCGCGGCTGACAATACGGCCAGCCAGTGGCTGACCAGTGGTGGGTCGGCTGCACGAAATGCGACTTCACAGTTAGGCTTGCCATTGCCAAACGAGCGCTGGGAATGGTTCATTCATAGCAGTCGGCCAGAAGGTCAAGCACTTAGAACCGCCGAAGAGATGCTTAGGAAAAGCGGTGCCCTTCTGTTGCCACGGATGGAACTGCGGATTTTGGATAATACTGTTGTTTGCCGCAGCAACGATTCGACTGTAGTTGGCATCGATTTTCGATCGGGCATGTTGCAGTGGCGGCGACCCACTGTTGCTGGAGTCGCTCCGCTGAAGCGCGGAGCCTGGGAAGGCGGCGACCAACTGCTGTCCAGGGATTTGCTCAATCGCATTTGGGGTTCCACCGCGTTTGGCCGAATTACTTGTGATGCTAAGCGATGTTACCACGTGGTGCAAATTCAAGACGAAGTTGAATCGATGCGCGGTGCGCTGCCTATGACGACGACGCGATTGGAAGGCATCAGCTTGGAGCGGCAAGGTGCGATTTTGTGGAGCATTGGAGGCAGCGATAGTGACGAACCGCAATTGTCCGGTGCCTATTTCATGGGCCCACCCCTGCCCTTTGCAGGTCAGCTTTATTCGATCGTCGAGATCAACGGGGAAGTGGAACTTGTAGTTCTGGACCCCGAGTCTGGAAAGCTGCAATGGCGACAGCAACTTGCAAGCGCTGTACCGATTCCGATCGGTTTGGATCTGGCGCGCCAGTCAATTGCGATGACTCCAAGTATCGCTGATGGTGTGGTCGTCTGTCCCACTGGGGTCGGTGGTGTGGTGGCGATCGATTTATTGACTCGTAGTTTGCGTTGGGGTGCCGTGTATCCAGCTCGTGGTGTGGCTGCTGGTTTCAATAGTCCGCTATTGCCTCAAGAGTACGAGCCTCTACAAAGTCGCTGGCTGGATGAAGGGCTGATCATCGATAGTGGTGTGGTGGTGGTTTCGCCTCCCGAGTCAGATTTGTTGCTATGTTTCGATTTGCTGAGCGGTGAACGATTGTTGGAAAGTCGTCGTGGACCAGCCTGCTATGTTGCAGGTATCGATGGAGACAATCTGGTCACAGTTGGTCCAGATCAAGTACTGATCGAAAATTTCCGCTCGAAAGAGAAGAAAAGCGTTAGATATCCGAGCGGCTTTGCATTGGCGGGCAAAGGAGTTTGGCAGGCTGGACAAATCATGTTGCCTCTGACCAATCAGCGTATCATCCAGGTTGACCTTCGCACTCACCAGATCGTAGGCGAAGCCACAGTCGCTCAACCGCTAGGAAATCTTTTTGCCTATCAAGGTCAGTTATTGTCGGTCGGGTCAAGCAGCATCACCGCCTATTACACTCGCAGCCAATTGGCAAGCGAAGTGCAGCAGCGGCTGGCTGAGAATCCTCAGGATACTTGGGGGCTGAACCATAAATCGCAGTTGCTGTTGTCCGATGGGAAGACGTTAGAGGCGTTGCAGCAGTTGTTAGTCGCATATCAAGCCAATCCGGAAGATGACGATACTCGTTTTTTCCTGTCCGACGTCCTGCTAACCGGCCTACGCGAAAACTTTTCTGAATTTGTGACCTACGCAGACCAGTTGGATACGGTCATCCAGGCGTTACCACAACGTCTTGAGTATTTGCAATTGATGGCTCAAGGGCTTATCCAGCGACAGGATTATTTGGGTGCCTTCGGAAAACTATGGGAGGTAATGAAACAACAGCAGACAGCACTCGTGACCGGTGCCCAGTCGCGGTCCAATCGCTTGCAGATCTCAGAAAATCACTGGGCCGATGTGGAGGCATGGTTTTCGGCTGAACTGGGACGCTGTTACCGAAGCTGTAGTGATGTTCAGAGAGCTGAAATGGATCGATTGATCGGCCAAGAAGTACATCGCATCAGTCAAACGGTTTTACCGGTTCGTCGCCAGTTGATGCGGTTCTTGGCGCAAGTTCCGGCTGCCGATTCGGCTAATTTGGAACTTGCGCAACAACTGGTCGGACGTCATGAGCAGATGCAGGCGGAACAGATCTGGCAGTGGATGACGGTAAGCGACAACAAGACTAGTCAGTCGTACGCTATAACAGGTTTGCGCCAGCTTACTGGATTGGATCAAAGAATCAGTCTGGCCGAAGGTGCTGTCGCTGTTGACAGTCAATGGCCCCAAGGCGTCGTAACAGGAGGATTGGATCAGACGGTTAGTGCGATTTATTCAAACGGTCGGCCAATCGAAGTGACCAGTCAGCGCTTTGGGCGGCCAGATTTTTCTGTTAACTTCATGCAGGGTGGCTTGTCGCTGGCCGATGTCAACGGACGACCTCTGTACAATTTGCTGTATCGATCAGCCACATCCGATTTGGCAGGCGGCTACATGAGTGCCCAGGTGCGAGGTGGACTCATTCTATTGGAGACCATGTCCGAATTGGTGGCGTTTGATTTTTATCGAGGCATGGATCGACAGGTTGGGCAAGCCATGTTGTGGCGGCACTCACTGGACGCGACAGCACCTCAGGAACCGTTTCAACCAGCACAGATGCATGTCACCGAGGAACCGTTGGGGATTCAGTCTCAGCGTAGAAGATCCGATAACCGCAGGTATGCAGAGGTTGGGCCATTACTGGCTAATGTCAAAGTGCTGCAAAGTGGAAGTTCGATCATCGGACTGGATCCATACACTGGCCGCCAGTTGTGGTCGCGAGATGGGTATAACGATCAGGTCAGGTTGGCTGGCGGCGGCTCAAGCGATCAACTGTTCATCGTCAATCCGTCTCGCGGCGTGACCGAGCGAATTGATGCCCGCGATGGACAATTGGTTAGCGAAAGCACTTATCTGGTGCAAGAAATGCAGCAACGTGCGCAGGCCAACGGGCAAAGCAAGTGGAATCCATGGTTTAGCTCGGGAGCATGGCTGGTTGACTACCGAGGTGAAGACACGAGTTCAAAAATCATCCTCCGGGTTTGGAGTCCTGAGAATGAAAAGGTCATTGCCGAGTTGCCTCTGCCAAAATCCGCGCGGGTGGTGCAGACCGATCGTCAAATGGTCGTAGTTCTTGATCCAATGGGTCAATTAGTTCTGATTGATTTAGTCAGCGGACAAACACACCGATATCAAGTAACAGTGGACAAAGATCTGGGTGGCGTCAACGCGCTTCGGTTTGCTGATCACTTGGTTGTCGTTAGCAGTCGCAACACAGTTCAGTCTCGCCTACCGATCGGTCCTAGTGAAGTCGCCGCCAACGGGTACGTCTATTCAATCGATCTGTCGAGCAACCAACTGGCTTGGTCACAACCAGCGCGACTGATCAATATGACCATTCCCTTGTCGCAGCCACGCAGTTCGCCGTTTATGATGGCCTATCGTCAGGCCAGCAATCAGGACGCACCCCTATCGACCAATTTGATTTTATTGGACCTGCGCAGCGGGCAGTTGGCATCGGTTGTTGAAGGCATTCTTGTTGCCGCAAACCGGCCGACAGTCAATATGCAGATTCGACCTCAGGAACATCAGATTGCCATAGCAGTGGGCGACAAGAACTATCGATTCCAAGTGACAGGCCAGCACGGACCTCCAGAACCGATCATGCATTATGGTGGTGTCTACGAAAAACCTCTGACCATCAAACGCGATGAGAAAACCTTGTTCAAATAGTTACCTCAAAATGGGGTCGCGCTCAGGGTAGCCGCTTGGCGGGTACGGATGTGTAGCGATTGCGAACCGGGGATCGCGACGCGCTATTCTGATTGGCTGGTGTTTCGGTTGAATCTGGATCTAATTCGATCACCTCGGCCTGAGGAGCGGAATCAGGTAAGTCAGCTTCTGTATTGTTCTCAAGGTAGGGTTTAATCCAGGCCGGCGGTGGGATGGATGGTTTAGGAGGGGTGGCAGGTCGCACCTTATCCTGCTTAGAATTGGAATCGTTGGGAGACGAAGCAGAATCTGAGTCGGTCGCTTCCACTTTGTCCGCAGACTCCTCCCGGTCTTTCGATTCAAGCGGAATCTCCTCAGATGGATTGTCTAGTATCGACGTGTCGGGTTTCCTCGAGGGCTCTCTGGTTGGTGCCGAGGGTATCGGCATGGTTGGCGGTTGCCAATTCGTGATGTTTTGATGACTAGATTGGATCGAAGGTGGCGGATTGACGTAACCTGCTGAGTAGATTCTTGTCAGAGCATGGCTTGGGTACGAACAAGCCCGATTCTGGTTTGCCAAATGAAAGCGACCGTCCACGTGGCTGTGATAAGAATGATGCGACCATCCCACGCCGAAGTATCGACCAACACTATTAAGACCTGGAAAGCCATACTCGATGGCCCCTACTGGTGATCCGCAAAGGGCAAGCTGACAAACTGCAAGTGCTAGCAGTCCACGTTTCAGCGATCTTTTTCTCCGATTCACACGGTTGGTGATAGTCCAGGCCACATCCACTGATTTCAGCGACCAACGATCGGACACGCTGGCACGCTTTGACAATAGTTTATGGGTAGGGGCACCGGGTACGTATCATCTGTTGCAGTCGCGGGGCTTAGGGGGAGTGGGGCGATATTTCTGGTGGCGGAATATG
>DAIRSD010000015.1:0-5434 GCA_036804625.1 Aureliella sp.
GCTGACGCGATCTGCGTGAGCAGCGCGTACTGGCGCATCACGGCGGCCTTGTGCGGCTCCATCGCCTCCACCTCCGGCTCGATGGGCTGCGGCAGCGGCGCGGGCGTGTCCACGCCCATGGCCTCGAGTTCTGGGACGTCCCACCCAACGCCACTACGTAGGGATTCCAGTGAATTGCTTTATCAAATGGGTTAACTGCGTTGCGTGCCACCCTTTCGACGCCAGTTCCCAAATTTTGTTGTGCCAGTTTAGGTGTGAATGGGAGCTTGAGAACGGTGCTGGAGTTGGTTTAAGGTCAAGTTCTGGGTGGATTTTCACCGGCGCTGTCGCCTGTCGTTTTTTTGCGATATCCTATCTGCTAGCCTCTACGACTGCAGTTTGGTGCTGAAACTATTTGAGCGATCGAGTGGTTCATGATTCTGGCTAGCTGGGACTGTGCATTGGTTCCTCAAAGGACTTAACGTTACGACCAGAGCCTAGTGGTTGATTACTTTCCAGAGAGACCATTTCGATTCATGGGAGCAACTATGACGAATAATTTGCTTCACATTACGACGATCTCTGTGCCGAATCCGTATAATTCGCATACTACATTTTTCGAAGGTGATCCTAGAAAAGTGTCTATAAATCCTATGCGATTCGGAAACACGGTAGACTGGAAAGTTCTGAAAACTATAATGGACTTTGCCAGTTTTTGAAATTGGCGGCCGCGTATAGATCCGCAAGCGGTTCCTTCCCAACAGAGTAGACAGTATGTCGCCAATCAACGCTGCCATCATGCTAAATGCAGCACTCGAAATAATTCGACCGATGCGCATCTTGGGTGAGCGTAAGGGATTGATGTTGCGACTTTTTTTGCATTTGGCGATTTTTTACGTCGGTATTGGCTCCTGCTGGTGTCATTCAGCAGAAATCGACAAGACCGCCTCAACTCCAGCAGCGCTAGGCATGGTTACGTTTGAAGCCGACGTGCAGCCCTTGCTAACTCGTTTTGGATGTAACTCTGGACCATGCCATGGAAAGTCAAGAGGCCAAAACGGTTTTGCGCTTTCCTTGCTGGGGTTTGACTCCGATTTCGATTATTCAGCTATCGTCTTGAATTCTCGCGGTAGGCGATTGCAGCATAGTGCTCCCGAAGCAAGTTTGTTGCTGCGTAAGGCGATCGGGCAGGATGCACACGTGGGAGGTGCTCGTTTTGGAACGGACAGCCCATATTACGAGCTGATTCGTCGATGGATTGCAGACGGTGCGCCGCGCACACCAAGTGACGCGCCCAGATTGGAACGAGTACGACTGTCTCCAGATCGGCAAAGCCTGTCCCCAGGGCAGGCGGCTCCTTTACAAGTGCTGGCCGAATATTCCGATGGGTCGGTTCGTGACGTGACGGATGCTGCAGCATTTGACTCCAACGACCGCAACGTGGCCAATGTCGATTCGAGTGGGCTAGTCCAGGCGGGTGACTTGCCTGGCGAGACGGCGATCATGTCTCGCTACATGAACCATATCTCCGTTTGCAACGTGACTATTCCGTTGCCTGGACAGCTTGCACAAAGCGATTACGAAGGCTTGCCGCGCACCAACGATATCGATGAATTGGTAATTCAGAAGTTACAGTTGTTGGGCTTGTGGCCAGCGCCGACAACCAGCCAGTCAACTCTGCTTCGCCGCACCTACTTACGGATAATCGGGCGAATGCCCACTGCTCAAGAAGCCAGAGCCTATCTTGAAGACACCTCTCCCAACAAGCGCTCAACATTGGTAGATCACTTATTGGAGCAACCTGAATATGCTGACTTCTGGGCTAACAAGTGGGCGGACCTGTTGCGTCCCAATCCGTATCGAGTTGGCATGAAGGCTGTTTTCACCCTGGATTCTTGGCTCAGGCAGGTGCACCGCGAGAATATGCCCTATGACGAGTTTGTGAGTCAATTAGTTACCGCTCAGGGCAGTACGTGGCGTGACGGTCCAGCGGTTGTCTATCGAGACCGTCCTGACACGGTTGAGATCGCATCGTCAATGAGCCAACTGTTCCTGGGAATTCGACTTGAATGTGCCAAGTGTCACCATCACCCGTTTGAAGTTTGGAGCCAGGAAGATTTTTATGGCTTTGCCGCCTTTTTCTCTCGCATTGGACGCAAGGGTTCAGGGTTGTCACCACCCATCTCTGGCGAAGAGGAGATGATCTTCAATGCCCCCAGCGGAAATCTGGTCCACGAAAGGACGGGGCAGGTTGCTCAACCCAAAACACTGACCGGCGAGTCGCTGCAGTTGGGGCCAGATTCCGATCCACGCCAGGTGCTTGCTGCCTGGATGACGGCCGATGAAAACAAGTACTTCCCACGAGTGATGGCCAATCGCGTATGGGCAGAACTGATGGGCTTGGGGATAGTTGAACCGGTGGATGATATCCGTGCCACCAACCCCGCTTCCAACGAAGCACTGCTGGACTATCTAGCACAGGATTTTCGGCAGCATGGATTCAACGTGAAGCATTTGATTCGCCGAATAGCACTGTCGGAAACCTTTGCCCGCGCCAGCGAGCCGGGCGAGCGCAATAGCACCGACAATCGCAACTTTTCAAGATATTATCGGCAGCGAATCGGAGCGGAGTCGCTTTTGGATTCAATCAATACCGTTCTGGGCTCCACAGAAAAGCTAGACGCCATGCCGCTGGGCAGCAGAGCCATGCAGATTTGGACTCACCGAGTGCCGTCGACGTTTCTAGATACTTTTGGAAGACCTGACGCAAATCTAGATCCTCCCTTGGATCGATTCGACGATCTGACCACTCCACAGATGTTGCACTTGATGAACTCGCAGGATCTCGAAAGCAAGCTATCGGCTGACGAAGGTCAATTGGCCAAGCTGGCAACAAGCCAGTTCAGCAATGCCCAGTTGATAGAGGAATTGTACCTGAGTCTGTACTCGCGCATGCCGACCGATGCAGAAATGGAGACTGTCGTGGCAACTTTTCCGACGGATCCACAACAATCGCGTCTAGCCGCACTGCAGAATGTGACTTGGGCATTAATCAACACCCCCGAGTTCTATTTTGTCGACTAGTCGCTGCACACATTGGGTGATTCTGTCCTGAACAGTTTCATCGTATGGCGCGCGATGACCATACTCGTGCATACCTGTAGTTCCCTCGTAGCCACCTTCTCTAAGCACTCGCAGGCTGGGTACATAGCTCAAAAGGTCGTTGTTGTAGCCGCAAACCCATGTCGTGTTCCAACCATATTTCTCTTTGAAAGCCAGTGAGTAGTCGACCACCGTTTCACCTGTTAGAGCGATCCAAGTGAGCTGCGAGCCCAATCGCCATACTTGGATCGGATAAGGGACGTGGCTGGGTAGTTTTCCAAGCCTTGTGTACTGATTCAGGAAATGCTGATACTCGCGCTGCTGCATGCCGGTTAATCGAGGGAGTTGTTCTTGTATCTCGGGCCTTGAAGGCCCCGGCTGCAGCGATAATTCGATCGACTGCGATGCTGACTGCAGTGGGCCGGAAACTTTCTGACTACCTTCCTGAACGGTTTGCCGGACCGCTTCTGCCAAGATTTCGCCGTACATGGCTGCAAGGTCAATCGCTGCCCGATCTTTGCCACGGATGCGTGGTAGAGGATTGGCATCTCCGCCACAGTTCTGAACAAACAGGCAAATCGCTCCCGAATACGACCGCTCCAGCGAGATCTGCGCAAAGCCAGCGTAGTCGCCATTGACGCTAAGGCCGCCTAAAGCTGTTGTGTGACATGAATATCCAAAAACGATGGCTTTGATTTGATCGCCAGAAATGACGGTCAGTACTGGCACATCGTGATCGACGGGACCGGGCAAGCTTCGACTGTCTGGACCACGAGACCGACGTCGGTTGACTGCGATGCCTGCCAGTCCATGCCCAAAATGAAGTTCAGCAGGACCGATATTCGCCAGCGCACGATCGATCACTTCGGCATATTGCTGATAGACGTAGTCCGTATATCGATCACGGGCCAGTGCCTGTTCATGAGTCAATTCATAATAGAGCCAAAGCACGTCGGCGGTGACTGGACAACTGTGGTTGTGAGATGCATTCAGGATCAGTCGATGGCGCTCTAGACCGTGTTTGGCTTTGGCTGATCCAGCGATCTTCTGAACCATCTGTTCGCTCAGTCCTACCAAATCGGCGGTTACCAACACATGGATATCACCCGAGCCATATTGAAGGGCCAATGCTTTTAGCCAAATCGGATGATCCACACGTAGTGACATTCGAGTCGGTCCGCCGTAGCCAGCAAGCGGTACCGATTCAGTCGGTGTGATTTCAGCTCGCGCCACTCCTACATTCCATTGCCCAAGCGTGAATTCCTGACCAACCAAGAAGCCCGTACTCCAGCCAAGCAAAACAGTGAGCCAGGTTGCTCGTGTCAGCCGGCGGGGATAAATGGATGCTACTAGCGACTGGCTCATGGACTTGATCACCTTCGGTTCATGCGTTCACTTGAAGTATCTATCTATAGTTCTCGTGGCACTGGACACAGCTCTGGCCAAGCTTGCCAGCGGCGGTGCGAGCCAACTGAGCTTGCTGAGATTCAGCCGCAAATGCGACCTGCTTTGCAGACTGAAGCATTTCATTTGCCAATTGAACAAAGGTATCATCTTCTGCATTGGGCATACCCTTAGCAAGCGCCAGGTGTGCTAGAACGGCAACTAATTGTGAGTTTCTCTCCAGTTCGGATGCGTTTTTCTTAAACTCAGATTCGTTGGCCGAGAACGGTTTGATCGCTTGTGAATAGGATCGATCGACAAGCTGCATCAAAGGCACGATATCGATCAAGTTGCCTGCCTGGGACTCAGTTGCCTCCGCCGACGAAAGTGCTGAACCGATGAGCAACTGTTCCAAGTCCTGCATGCGAAGCCGAGCCTCGTCGAATACCTGTCGCGAACCCACTTTAGTGTTCGTTGCAACGCGGCTCATCAAAGTACTAGTTGCTTTGGCGCTTTTCTGCCAACGCACCGGCTGAGGATACTGGTGGACGATGGAAAAGAGCGCTGCCAACAGTGAGAACTCTTTTCGAGCTTCCGCAAATCCACCTCCGGCAAAAGCGGTGGGAGTAGTCACGATCTTGTCCAGACGCAGCTTCGTCTCCTTGATCAGATCTTCAAGTGACTGGGCGGATATCAGCGACTTCCAATCGATAAGCTGCTTGCTTCCGCCAGCATCTCCAGATGCCATCTCGCCCGCTGAGTCGTTGGCTGGCTGATCGGGGTTGGCCGCGATGGTTGAAGGGTTCTTGGAAAGCTGGTCCGAATCCGACTTCGGGCGAGGGCCTTTGAGAGCCTGACTGAGCAGCAGGTTCTTAATTGGTTGTGGGGCTTTGTCGGCAAGGACGCGACGGAAGAGATTTTGGCGGCGCAAGCGGCGCAGACGCAAGCGGAGGCGTTGCCGTGGGCGTCG
>DAIRSD010000015.1:5444-7427 GCA_036804625.1 Aureliella sp.
ATTTGCGGCTTGGCTCGGGCTGGCAATTTAGAACTCAGTCCCAAGGCACTATCGCACCAGGCAACTAACAGCACTGGCAGGATACTCAAATAAGCAAATCGACTCATTGGTCCACCAAAATCCGTACTATAACGTATCCGAGAACATGGTCAAACTACTGGCAAATAGCTTTCTATTGGAGGGTTTTGGGCTATTTCAGAAGGTAGTACCAGGCACATTTCTATGCAGATTAGTGCGAAAATCCGAGCCAGAAACAGCTGAGTGTGGCAGGGCGATATCCAATAACGGGCCGCGTCGCCGTTGCAACCTGCCAGTCGCAATAGAAGGGATCTAAGGAGGATTGCCCGCGACGGCGGTCCGATGTCTGGATCAGCAGCAAGCCTAGTCCAGTTCCATCAATTTGGACCTCGACGAAAACCCACTTTGCGGCTACATTACTCGCCTAAACCGGAATTCAATTGAAGTAGAGTCGTTCTTTGCGACTGTCCGACAAACCCATGGGTGTCGGGGTCTGGCAAGCGAAAGGGGGAAGTGTTGTGCGAAAGCCAATCATTGTAGGCAATTGGAAGATGAATTTGCTGCGAGAAAGCAGCTTGGCGCTGGTTCGCGGGTTGTTGGATCAGTCCTTGCCAACCGATCAAGTTGAAATTGGCGTCTGTCCCGCTGCCGTCTACTTGCACGATGTTGGAACGGCTCTGCGCGGAAGTCCGATTGGACTAGGAGCCCAAAATCTGTACCACGAACCGGAAGGGGCTTTTACGGGCGAGGTCAGCGGAGCCATGTTGCAAGACGTAGGTTGTCGCTACGTGATTTTGGGACATAGTGAACGAAGACAGTTTTTTGGCGACACCGACGCTACTGTTCAGCGTAAGACGTTAGCGGCGCTTCAGTATCATTTGACGCCTATTGTGTGTGTTGGGGAATCTCTGGCTGAAAGAGAGTCTGGTCAGACGGCTCAAGTGATTGAAACTCAGGTTCGAGGTTCTCTAGCTGGCTATACAGCTCAGCAAGGAAATCAACTGGTGATTGCCTACGAACCGGTCTGGGCCATCGGCACAGGTAAGACAGCAACTCCAGCCCAGGCCGAAGAGGTCCATGCACAAATTCGCGGGTTATTGAACGAGCTGTTTGGAAGCCAAGTTGCTCAGGCGGTTCGGATTCAGTATGGTGGCAGTGTCAAGCCAGAGAATGCGGCCGAGTTGATGAGCCAACCAAACATTGATGGAGCGTTAGTAGGCGGTGCCTCGCTGAAGGCAAGCACTTTCGGTGCGATATGCATTGCCAGTTGCGGTCTAGCGGCCGGGGTAAGCTAGCGGGAATTAGTGAGTTGCAGTTGTCGTCGAAGGTCGGGGCAGTCAATCCCATAAGACGTTGGTTGTGACCCTGAAAAATTTTTTTGAATTGCAACGGGGCAGTTTTTACAGTTAACCATTAGGAATATAGGCATGTTGCTTGCATTGGCGTCACACTACTTCTTTGGAATCACTATTTTTGTGACTTCCGTTTTCCTGATCCTTCTGGTGCTTGTTCAGCGCGGGCGTGGCGGCGGAATTGCTGGAGCACTGGGCGGAGCTGGTGGCCAGAGCGCTTTTGGAACCAAGGCTGGCGACCTGTTCACTCGCATCACGGTTGGCGTGGCCACCGTTTGGATTCTATTGTGCTGCTTGGCAATACTTGTTTTGAAAGACAAAGATTTTTCAACCGGTGTGACCGATGATGCGAAAGCTACTGTAGCAAGTGGCGTTGGCTCGTCAGGCACTGGCGGAACCACCGACGCTGCTGGCAATGCAAATGCAGTCGGTCCGGCGGAAGCAACCGCGCCTGCCGCGCTGGAAACCACTCCGGCAGCAACGGATATATCTCCAGCAACTGAATCAGCGCCTGCTACCAAAGCGGCACCAGCTACAGAAGCAGCAACTGCATCAGGAACAGAATCGGCTGCGGGCACAGAACCGGCGGCCGACAACACCGCTTTACCTGTTC
>DAIRSD010000015.1:7527-22258 GCA_036804625.1 Aureliella sp.
ACAGAATCGGCTGCGGGCACAGAACCGGCGGCCGACAACACCGCTTTACCTGTTCCAGAAGCACCGGTCGACGGTCAATCGACTGCGACACCCCAGTAGGATAGCTTGGCAATTTGACTTCAACCGCATTCCACAACTAACCTTTGCACAAGCGGATATGCCATTGTTAAGCATGACAGGCCATGGCGAAGGTCACGTTGCCCATCCGCGCGGCGGCACGATTGGTGTGGAAGTGCGTACGGTCAACAATAGGCATCTGAAGATGAACCTGCGGGCAGGCTCTGGTCTAGGCTCTCTGGAGCCAGCCATCGAGACCCTGGTCCGGTCTCGCATTCGACGTGGTTCTGTACAGATGAACGTCAATTGGATGGGCAGGCCGCAACTGGATCTATACCAAATTCAAGCTCCTGTCGTTCACAGCTATTTGCAGCAGTGCCGGAACTTGGCTGAGCAGTACGGTTTTGATACTCAGGTGACCTGGGCCGAATTGCTAGCTCTGCCGGGCGTCTTAACGGAGACCTATGGCACGCGCGACGACAGTCCAGAGTTAGAAGCCGTAGTGCTGCAAGCGGTCAATCAGGCACTGAATCAGGTTGAGCATACCAGGGCCAATGAAGGAGCATCGATGGCGCGTGAACTGGATCAGCAGTTACAAAACCTGCGAAGGCTTACCGATGAAATCGACGGTCGTGCCCCTCAGATTTTGGTCGAGTATCGCCAACGACTGAAGGCTCGCGTGATGTCTGCACTGGCTGACGCATCGGTTGGTGGAGCGGCTGCGATTCAGGTTTCCGACCAGGATTTGATCCGAGAAGTAGCTCTCATGAGTGACAAAATCGACATTCGCGAAGAAATTGTTCGAATAAATAGCCATTTTGTTCAGTTTCACACGCTAATTCACGGTTCCGAAAGCCACGGTCGTCGACTAGACTTTTTAATTCAGGAAATCTTTCGCGAAGCCAACACCATTGGCTCCAAGGCCAGTGATGCCGCAGTGGCTCAGCAGGTGGTCGAAGTCAAGACGATCTTGGAACAAATGCGTGAACTAGTACAGAACGTGGAGTGAGGGAATTGCCTGCAACGTGCCGTTTGATCATCGTTTCGGGGCCGTCAGGGGCGGGTAAAAGCACTGTGCTGCGCAAGCTGCTTTCCGACTGTCCACTGCCGATTCAGATGAGCGTGTCGGTGACAACTCGAGCGCCTCGGGCTGGCGAAGTGGATGGACGCGACTACAGGTTTGTAACGCATGACCAATTCCAAACTTTGCGTGCCGCCGATGCATTCTTGGAATGCAAAGAGGTGTTTGGTCGAGGTGACTGGTACGGGACTTTGCGAGAAACAGTTCACGCTGGATTGACCGAAGGACGTTGGGTTTTGCTTGAGATTGATGTTCAGGGAGCGCTGGCGGTCATGCACGAGTACCCGGACGCGATCAGTTTTTTTGTTCACCCAGGAACGCTTGACGAACTGGAAAAGCGGCTTAGGGGGCGCGCGACGGATAGCCAGCAAGCTATCGCGCGACGGTTAGACGTAGCCGCTGTCGAAATGCAGTCCATTGCCAAATACCGATATGAAATTATTAACCGCCAAGTCGAACAAGCGGCAGGCGAAATATGTCAACTGTTACATCAACACGATAAGGAGGGCAATTATGCTCGAAGCACTTAAAGAAGAAGAGATTGTCAATAAAGTTGGGGGACGGTTTAAGCTGTCCACTTTGATCCAGAAGCGGTTGGTACAGCTCAATCGTGGCAGCCGTCCGTTGGTGGAAACCATCGCAACCGACAAGATGGAAATTGTGCTGCAAGAGATATTGCAAGACAAGATCACACTTACCGAAGCCGGTGAGCCAGCTATCGTTGGTGGCGAAGGAAACGTGGATTACTTGGATATGGATAACCTAGAGCTGTAGCATGGCGGCGCGCATCGTAGTGGGAGTCGGCGGTGGAATCGCTGCGTACAAGGTGGCCACCGTGGTGAGCCGACTAGTACAGCGGGGACACCACGTCGACACAGCGATGACCACTGGAGCGACTCGTTTTATTGGGCCAGCCACTTTCACCGCTCTTTGTGGACATCCTGCGGTGGTAGACACCTATGATCCTAGATTTCCACTGGGGGCTCATATCGAGTTGGCTCAGGATGCGGATCTGATGCTGATTGCCCCTGCCACAGCTCGGTTGTTGGCCAGTTGTGCTCAGGGGTTGGCGGACGATCTGGTTTCTACGCTGTACCTATCCTGCACTGGAAAGGTGCTGATGGCTCCCGCGATGAATTGCCAGATGTGGGAAAAGGCTGCAGTTCAGCGCAATGTAGCTCAGTTGATTCAGGACAACGTGTCCTTTGTCGGACCGGAACAGGGGTGGCTCAGTTGTCGCCAACGGGGTCTAGGGCGTATGGCTGAACCCGAACAGATTTTGCAGGCCATCGAGCAACTGCTGGAATCGTAACGAACAGGCATACTCACGTGAGTCGAACACGATGGCGAGCATTCTGATCACCTCCGGCCCAACGCGCCAGTATCTTGATCCCGTGCGATATTTGACCAATGCCAGCAGCGGGCGAATGGGCAGCGCGCTTGCGGAAAGCGCTCTACGGGCTGGGCATCAAGTGACGGTGATCACTGGGCCGGTCGGTATCGAATACCCTTCGGGGGCGAAAGTGCATCAGGTGGTGACCACGCAGCAGATGCTTGAGGCGGCGGAGCAACTTTTCCCGATGCATGACGGTTTGATCGGTGCTGCAGCACCCTGCGATTACATGCCTCAGAAAATTCACACAGAGAAAATCACTAAAGACGGCCGACCGCTGCAATTGGAACTGATCGAGACACCTGACATCGTTGCTACCGTGGCCAGTCGCAAGCGGGCCGATCAATGGGTGGTCGGCTTTGCCCTAGAGACTGAAGATCAGCGTTTTCGAGCCATTGTGAAAATGCAACGCAAGTGCTGCGACCTGATGGTTAGCAACAGTCCCACAGCGATCGACTCGGATGACAACGAAGTGGAAATTTTGACGCCAGATAGCCTTACGCTGGCACAAGTATCCGGTACCAAAATTCAAGTAGCACAAGCGATCATTCAGGCGATCCAAACGAGACTGTTGCCTGGATGATCAGAGCATCGGCCGCAGAACAACCGGGGCGAGTAGTAGCCATTTCACGCCCATCGCAAAGCCTCAGGGCGTGCCACCCGCGACCTGGTGTACAAAAGCCAGAACAAGCGGGGTCATTCAAAGTCGTTATCCATTTCTTGTCACCGATCCGGCTGAAAAGCCACGGAGTAAAGTTCTTAGACCGCAAGCACCACAGAATTAGTCTTGAACGTCCGTCTGGGGCGACTGAGTTTGCGCAATCCGATTTTGGTGGCTTCTGGCACTTTTGGATATGCGCGCGAGATGGCTGGAGTGGTCGACCTGAGCGCATTGGGCGGAATCCTGCCAAAGACCATTACTTTCAATCCACGCATGGGCAATTCGCCGTGGAGAACCGTTGAAACAGCCGCTGGTCTTTTGAACTCGATCGGCCTGGATAACGATGGCGTAGACTATTTTACGCAGCACCACCTAGCCTATTTACGAACCTTGGACACAGCGATTGTTGTCAGCATCGCCGGGAAGAGTCGCGAGGAATTTGTAGAGCTTGCTCAACGAATCGAAGCTGCCGGAGGTGCGACTGCACTAGAGCTGAATATTTCCTGTCCCAATGTCACTGGCGGCGTGGACTTTGGAACGGACCCGCAGGCCTGCCAACAAGTTGTCGAATCGGTGCGTCAAGCTTGCCAGTTGCCGTTGCTGGCCAAGCTAACGCCCAATGTTACGCGGATTACAGATGTCGCCAAAGCGGCTCAAGCAGGTGGTGCCGACGCGATAAGCTGTATCAACACCCTTTTGGGAATGGCGATCGACTGGCGGCATCGACGACCGATCCTTGGTAATGTAATGGGCGGGCTGAGTGGCCCGGCAATCAAACCGGTAGCCCTACGCTGCGTTTACCAGGTAGCTCACGCCGTCGAAATTCCCGTGGTGGGCATCGGTGGTATTGCAACGATCGACGATGTCATGGAATTTATGGCCGCTGGTGCTTGCGCGGTACAGGTAGGAACTGCCAACTATTATGATCCTCAAGTCAGCCAGCGTTTAGTGGATCAGTTGCCTGTAGCTTTGGCTGAACTGGGAGTACAATCTGCATCCCAGGCGGTAAAGACTTTTTAGGCAAGTCACCTATTTCGCTCACCGAGATTGATCACTAAAGCCATGCGCGTATTATCTGGAATACAACCCACAGGACGATTTCACTGGGGTAACTACTTTGGAGCGATCCAGCAGTACATCCAATTGCAGGAAGATCATCAAGGCTACTATTTTATTGCCGATTTACACGCCCTGACCACCGTGCGCGACCCTGAACTCCTGAGGAACTACAAGCGCGAAGCCGCATTGGATTTATTGGCCTTGGGACTTAATCCCGCGAAAGCGGTGCTATTCATGCAATCCGATGTACCGGAAGTATCGCAGCTCACATGGATCTTGATGACCTGCACACCTATGGGACTGCTGGAACGATGCCACGCCTACAAGGACAAAAAGGATCGCGGGTTAACCGCCGATGCTGGACTGTTTACCTACCCGGTGCTGATGGCTGCAGACATCCTAGCTTATGATGCCAACTGGGTTCCGGTGGGCCAAGACCAAGTGCAACACATCGAGGTCTGTCGCGATTTAGCCAACAGTTTTAATCATCTGTTTGGGCCGGCCTTTGTGTTGCCCGAGGCGAAACTTCTGAACCAGGCCGCCAAGGTCCCTGGCGTAGATGGCGAGAAAATGTCTAAGAGCTACAACAATACCATTGAGTTATTCGAAGAGCCCAAGGCCATGCGCAAAAAGATCATGCGTATTTCGACGGACAGCCGCCCTATGGAACAACCCAAGGAGCCAGATTCAGATCACTTGTATCAGCTTTATCAACTGTTTGCAACTCCCGACCAGATAGCTCAGATGGCTGAGATGTACCGTCGAGGTGGATTTGGATATGGAGAAGTCAAAAAGCAACTAGCTGAAGTAGCTGAAAATTACTTTGCCACGGCGCGCACGCGGCGGCAAGAATTGGCTAGTCGCCCCGACACTGTACAGGACATACTAGCCGATGGCGCTCGTCGCGCCCGAGAGCAAGCCAGTCAAGTCCTAGCACGAGTATCGCAGGCTTGCGGGCTTACCGCCCAGTAAGACCACCTGTTACGTCATCCCGTACAACTTGCACTACGAACGAACCCAACCATGACGACTGCTATGGCCGCTTCTGCCTGGACCGAACTTCCCGATCATCGGCGTATCATTCTGATGACCGATGGCTACTCGACGCCGCACTATGCCAAGACGGCCATGAGTCTTCTTCGATACAGGCCCAGTGAAGTGGTGGCAGTCTTGGATCAGGAGCATGCCGGTAAGACCGCCGATCAATTATTCAAGATGGGGCACGGCGTACCTGTCATCGGAAATCTTCATCAAGTGCCACCTTGCGACTCGTTGTATATGGGTATCGCTACGGCTGGAGGAAAGTTACCTGAAGCATGGCGTCCGATCATACGTCAAGCGATCGAAATGAAGATGGATATTGTGTCTGGGCTACACGACTTTTTGGTCGAGGACACTCAATATGTGCAACTGGCACAACAACATGGAAGCCGATTGGTTGATGTGCGCCGCAATCGTTACAAATCGACTGCCAAACGTCGCGAATTTCCCTGTGAGAACATTCGCATCCACTCAGTTGGCAATGATTGTAGCGTAGGCAAGATGGTGGTCGCGTTGGAGGTACAGAAGGAGTTATCGGCACGTGGGTATAACGCACAATTTGCAGCCACGGGTCAAACCGGCATCATGATCTCGGGCAATGGAGTTCCGGTGGATTGTGTTGTGTCCGACTTCGTCAACGGAGCTGTAGAAGAATTGGTAGGGCAACACGAAAGAGCTGACTTTGTGCTGATTGAAGGGCAAGGCAGTTTGGCGCACCCTGCATTCTCGGCAGTGACTGCGGGCCTATTGCACGGTTGTGCTCCGCAAGGGCTTCTGTTCTGTTATGAGGCCAATCGCAAACAGGTCAAAGGGCTAGACAGTGTCCCTATCGTGGACATCGAACGACAACTGGCAGCCTTTGAAGCCATGGCCAATCTTCGCTATCCATGTCAAGTGATTGGGATGGGTATCAACACTCGCAGTCTGACGCCTGACCAGGCGCAGCGAGAAGTAGAGCAAACCGAAGCGCGTTTCGGACTGCCCGCATGTGACGTCTACCGCCAAGGCGCGTCCAAATTGGCCGATGCTTGCGAGCAACTTCGGCGACAACTTCTGACCAAGTAAGCTACCTTGCCAAGCGGTCATCTTGAGTAATCAGATGCGACTCATACCCGCTGGGTTTGTTCTTGTGGCAGGTTGATGTCCCGAAAGCCCAGTAGATTTATCAAATCTTAACGATTCCGACCTCGTGAGACTGTCATGGCGGTGGTTCTCGTAGCCAGCCCGATCTGGTAACATCACTGGGTGTCGTACGAGCAATCAATAGAAGATTGCGGCCTCGCGTTGGATCGTCAAAGCGATGATTGAACGGGTTCTCAACTATTTCAACGAAGGTGAAGCGATGAAACGCAGAAATTTTTTCCAAACTACTTCGATGGGATTTTTAGGGCTGGGTGTGATCGGTTCTCAAAGCACGAGTGGCCGGTCGTTGGTGGCAGAGGACAGTTCCAAGAGTGTCGGGTCCGCCAAGAACATTATCTTTCTCGTCAGCGACGGAATGAGTTCTGGAACGTTTCAGTTGTCAGAGCTTTACGCGCGAGTTAAGTATGGCGGTACGACTTTCTGGGGTGATCTCTTTAGGCAAGAAAGAGTTCATCGTGCACTGATGGACACCGCTTCGGCCGACTCTTGGGTGACCGACTCGGCAGCCGCCAGTTCGTCTTGGGGCGGCGGCGTCCGTGTGAACAATGGGTCGCTCAATGTTGGTCCGCAAGGTGAGCGCTATCGACCCATTCTTCAGAAATTCAAAGCTGCGGGAAAGGCTGTTGGATGCGTGACCAGTGTTCCCATCACGCATGCGACTCCGGCCGGATTTTGTGTCAATCAGGCAAGTCGTGGTGATCAGGCAGAAATCGCGAACGAGTATTTGAAGTTGCGTTTTGACTGCATGCTGGGTGGTGGCCAAGAGTATTTCACTGCTGAGAAACGAGTTGATGGCCAAGATCTTTTTAAGGCGTTTCGGGACGCCGGATATCATGTCCCGAGTAGCTTGCAAGAACTGAACAATCTGCCTGCCGACCAACAACCGGTATTGGGTAGCTTTTACGAATCAGGAATCCCGTATGCTTTGGACCACCAACAGGATGCCACTTTGAAGCAGACCGTCCCCGATTTGGCTGCCATGACGCGCGTTGCACTTGAGCGACTGTCAAAACAGACAAAAGGATTTGTACTGCAAATTGAGGGCGGAAAGGTAGACTGGGCAGCACATGCCAACGATACAGCAGCATTGATCTACGAGCAGCTTGCCTTTGATGCCGCCGCCCGCGAAGCCGTTGCCTTTGCCGACCGAGTTGGGGAAACCCTGGTTATCATTACAACGGACCATGGAAACGCCAATCCTGGCATTTTGGGAACTACAGGTGCCAACAAGAGGTTCGAAAGTCTGATCGACGTTCGCCATACGAACGCTTGGGTCTTCGACGGTCTGCCTGCCCAGGTTCAAGCCGATGAAATTCGGCAGCGTGTTCAATACGCTCAGGGCTTAGAATTGACACAGCAGGAGGCTGAAGTACTGCAGGAGCATATCGCTCCGCTGTCTGCCGAAGATCGCAGGGATGCACGCAAATTGCCCTTCGCCAAACTAGCAAATATCCAGAAACAGCATACCGGAATCGGCTGGGCAGGCGACGATCATTCAGGTGATTATGTCGAGCTGTCCATGTTGGGACCCGGCAGCGAGATGCTGCCCACTTTCGTCAAGAATACAGACTTGCACATTTTTATGCTGAAAGCCGCTGGCTTGGATGCAGAAGTTCAGGTCGGCTAGTTGCGTTCGATGGCAGCATTCATGGAAATGTCCTTGTAGAATCTACTGGTGGCAGTTTCGTTTAGACGTTGTCCACCAGGCCAGTGCTGTCTCCAAATGATTGTGTTTCAACGCCCAGTCGCTGAAGCATCGTGACGAACAGATTAGAAAGGGGCAGGTCTTGAACAGTAGGCTTATCCTGCCAAGGCTCGCGGTCCCCTAACCATGGTCCGCCTTGAAAATTTGCCCCCGCTTGGTTGATGTACTGCCCATGCTGAAAGCCCATGTTCTTGCCTCCAGCCAAAATGATTGGATAATTGCGAGACAAATGAAACGCGCTGGAGGCTGATCCGTAAAGCAACAATGTATTGTCTAACATCGATCCGGTACTTGCCGGTTCCGGAGTTGCTTTGAGTTTGCTAACAAAGCGGCCAAATTCTTCGTTCAAAAACCGGCAATAAATTCCCAGATTCTTCCAGCCATCAGGATTTTTTGTCTCGTGTGTCAATTGATGAGCCAAGTTAAATCCAACGGCTCGGGACAGATGGTCGCTGCGACCAATTCCGTTCTCACGTCCGATTTGATAGGTAGCCACCCGAGTTGAATCGGTACGAAACGCTAGATAGATCAGATCAAACATCGTCTGCAAATACTCGTGAGGTTCGTCCGTAGTCAGTTCAAGATTAAGATCGCTGCCATCCACGGTGGGTAGTGGTGCATTGAGCCAACGTTTGGCTTTTTCTACTTTGATTTCAGCCTGACGCACCGCGTCCATGTATTCGTCCAAGCTGCGAAGGTCTTCGGTGGAAAGCGATTTTCGAAGTGACTGGGCATCCATCAGCATCTCGTCCAGCGCGCTGCGACTGACCGCTAATCGCTTGGCCGATTCGGTATCGCTTTTAACAAACAACATGTCGAAAATCTGCTTCGGTCG
This sequence comes from Aureliella sp., assembly GCA_036804625.1. Lineage (GTDB taxonomy): Bacteria > Planctomycetota > Planctomycetia > Pirellulales > Pirellulaceae > Aureliella. Next base: position 16,503 of record DAIRSD010000015.1, read on the forward strand.
GTGCTCGGCCGGTATGGGCTTTCCATTGCGATCAAACGAAATAGTATGAGTACCGCGAGCTGTTCCGGTTCCGCCATCGGTAGACATCACCAGCGATGCAAATCGCGTTTCATCGCCGACTTGAGCTGCATAAGCCTGATCCAGAGAAATCGTATTGGCGTAATCCATATCGCCGGTACCTGTGGCCGCAGCGGTCAAGAATTGATCGGCATTGTTATGGCCATGCACACTGCGACCAGCGATATGCGAAAACCCGGACAGTACAGTCAATTCGTCGCGCAGGGGCTGCAACGTCTCCATACACTTGGTATATGCGAACTCCGTTCCGCTACCATGTGGGAACCACGACCAGTCCTGATAGGCTGGATCGTTGGCTAGCGGCATAGGGACGCCGTCAGGAAAGTAGAAACAGGCTAATCGTCTAAGACTGCCGCTAGTGCCCGCTGTCGCCTTGGTGCCAAGCGATCCGAACAGCGGCAAGGCCAACGCTAATCCGGAACCTCGCAGAAATCTTCGTCGGTCGATTCGAGTCAATAAGTCTCGCATTATTGAGGGCCCCTGTGGCGCTAACGGAGGCTGGTCAGATGGTAAAGATCTTTGTTGGTTCTCTTTGAAGCAATAATTACCATTCTAGCACAATTCACGGTGAATGCAGCGCTGCGACGCTCAGGGAATGCTGCTCGGTCACCGCCTTCACTAAGAAAGGCGGTCTGCTGCACGTTGTCTGAATTGGATCTTTCCATAGAATAAACTTCAATCTTTGTGATGTTTACCGAAATCTCTTTGCTGAAATCTGATTGAAACCTGTATCGATGTTAGAACGAAAGCCGCTATTTCCCAATGTTATTGAGTTGAATTTCCAGGCCGGACATATCATTGGCTGCAACGTCTATCTGGTTTATGACGGCGACGAGTGGGTGCTGATCGATATCGGCTACGAAGACTCAGTCCAGGAGATCATCGAACTGATTCGAGAGCTGGATTTCCCGCTCAGTCGCTGCAAAGCGCTTGTGGCAACCCATGCAGACGTCGACCACGGTCAGGGATTTGCGTTGGCCAAACAAATGCTTAAGACCACTTTGGCTGCGCATCCCAAGGCAGCACGATTGCTGGAGACGGGTGACAAGCTGCAAACTTTTGCAGAAATTGAGGCCCAAAATATTCGATTGAAAATGCCGTTAGTAACTACCGACAAGTTGATTGATGAAGGATCGGTGATCGAGGTGGGGCAATTGAAATTGGAGGTTTGGTCGACTCCTGGACATGCCGACAGTCAATTGGCCTTCCGACTGGGGAGTCTACTTTTTAGCGGTGACAATATCTATCGCGATGGATGTGTGGGGGCCATCGACGCTCATCATGGCAGTGACATCCCTGCCTTTATTCGCTCATTGCAGCGGATTCGAAACAGTGATGTGCAGTGGCTATTGCCCAGCCACGGGCCGATCTTTCGCAAGGACAACGCCATGTTGGACAAGACGATCGAGCGGTTGCAGGGTTACTTGCACATGGCCGACTTTGGAACATGTGCAATCGATTGGCCGTTGATCGACCAGTGGGAAGAAGAAATCGCCAGCGGTAAGCTGCCGCAATAGAACATCCATCGACGGATTGCCTCCATGTCTCGTTTTGTGCATGTTCGCCACCGGCCGCCCTGCCCATTGCCTAAATCCAGAGAGCTGATTTTGGTATCCGCACCGCTTCGGAGTAATGTAAACTTGAGCAGACTGGTGCGATTGGCGGGCTGCGCAGGGATCACTCAGATCATCCACAGTGGCACAGGAAAGGTAGATCGTGAAATTGCCCGTGACGCCGCCGAACACGTGCGGATCTTGACGCATCGCAGTTTGCCACCTGTGCTGGATCGATTAAAGAGCGATGGCTACTGTTGTGTCGGACTAGAGCAAACCACTGAATCGAATTGTCTGTACGACTTCATTTTCCCTTATCGTACCGCCTTGGTTATTGGCTCGGAACGTGAAGGTTTGTCTCAAGAAATCCTTGATAGACTGGATGCGGTGGTGGAAATTCCCGTTTACGGTGTCCCTGCTAGCCTGAACGTGGTGACCGCTGCTACGATGGCGGTCTATGAATATTGCAGACAACATCATCAATAACGGATACAATACCGTTGTTTAACCTTCCGCAAAGGAAAAGCGATGAGTAACCCTACCTCCGAACTGAAACCGTTCTACGACGATGTTCAGGCGCATTACGACCTGTCCAATGAGTTCTTCAAAGTGTTCTTGGACCCTTCGATGACCTACAGTTGTGCTTACTTCGAGCGTGACGGCATGACGCTGGAGGAAGCACAGTGGGCGAAAATCGATCTCTCGCTACGCAAATGTGATCTGCATCCAGGGCAAAAGGTGCTAGAGATTGGCTGTGGCTGGGGAGCAGCCGCCTATCGAGCTGCCAGCCTACATGGTGTAGACGTAATCGGTTTGACGCTCAGTCGCAATCAACATGCTTACGCAACCCAGCGAATGGGCGGCCTACCGGACGGATCGGGTCGAGTAGACATTCGATTGCAGGGGTGGGACGAATATGACGGTGGGCCCGTCGATCGCATCGTCAGCATTGCAGCTTTTGAAGCGTTTCGCAAAGAACGCTACACGGCTTTCTTTGAAAAGTGTCGCTCGTTACTGCCAGAAGATGGTCGAATGCTGCTACATACGATTGTCCATTTCGAGGCACCAACGCTTCAAAAACTTGGCATTCCGCTGACTCATGAAAACGTGCTTTTTGCCAAGTTCATGGCTCGTGAGATTTTTCCTGGCGGGCAATTGTGTGAACCTGAGGTCATCATGGATCATGCGCAGCGGGCGGGCTTTAGCGTGTCGAATACCCAATCACTGCGTCTTCACTATGTCCGAACTCTCAGAATTTGGGCTAAGACGCTTTCTGAAAACAAGGATCGAGCGATTGCCATCAAAGACCAAGCCACTTACGATCGATACATGAAATATCTAACCGGCTGTGCCGACCATTTTCAGAGCGGACATATCGATGTGATTCAATTTGCACTGGCCTGTCCAAATGCCAGGCCGCTGAGTTGGCAATACTGAGCATGTTCGATGGCTGCCTGCCGAAGGGTTGCTTTACGTTCAACTAGCATCCCCACCGATTCGGGGGATGACGACTCAGGTTGCGAGGAAAGTGCCGATATCTTGGCGCGGGATTGATCGTCAGAACAAAAATCCTGATATACTGTTGGCGATCGGATTTTGGGAACGACTGTGTAACTTTGTGTAACATTGCGAGGGGTACAATGCGGATACAAATATCTACTATTCTGATCCTGGTCACCTGTTTCTGTTCACGTGTTACTGGCGTTGAATCGACCAAGCAACAGCCCTTGATCGTTCCTCTGGGGACTCAGGTTGAAGATCTCAAATTTGTGGACATACGCGGCCTGGAGAGAAACCTTCGAGAATTTGGTTCTTACCGAGCTGTTGTCCTGACGTTTACAACCACGACCTGTCCATTGGTCCGCCAGTATCTTCCGCGGCTTACCGAGCTGAATGCCGAGTTCCGTTCTCAGGGGGTTGTCTTTGCGGCAGTGAACGTGGGGGCTGGCGACACAGTGCGTCAAATGGCCTCTCAGGCGATCGACTATCAAGTACCGTTCTATTTTGTAAAAGACGTCGATGGTTCGTGTGCGCAGGCACTTGGGGTTAGAAAGTCTCCTGAAGTCGTCGTGCTGGACTCAAAGAATTCGCTTCGCTATCGTGGTCGCATCGATGATCAACTGCGCATTGGAGGTGCGAAACCGGAAGCGTCCAGACATGATTTGCGAGAAGCCATCTTGGAGGTACTGGGAGACTTGCCGGTCAGTGTCCCCCAAACCGAAGTGGATGGTTGCTGGATCACGCCAGCAGCCAAACCGGTGGTAGCCGGTCCTGAGGTTACTTGGTCAGGACAGATCGCAAAACTAGTTCATCAAAAATGCTCCAATTGCCACCGCGCAGATACTGCAGCTCCGTTTGAGCTACGGACTTATGACGAGGTCGCAAGTAATGCACAAATGATTGCTGATGTGGTCCGACTAGAAACGATGCCTCCTTGGTATGCATCACGTGCTCATGGTCAGTTTCAGAACGATACGTCATTAACCGTTGACGAGAAAAATATGCTGATCTCTTGGATCGCCGCTGGCTGCCCAGCAGGTGATCTGTCTGCAAGTCCAGAGCCGCCTGCAGCTCCAAAGACTAAGTGGCGCATTGGTGAGCCCGACTTGATACTTACGATGGCGGAGGAGCACACGGTGCCAGCAACGGGTTTTGTTCCCTACAAGTATGTTTCTTTGCCTCATTATTTCAAAGAAGAGACTTGGGTCGAGGCGTTCGAGATCAGGCCGCTCAATGCGGCGATCGTCCATCATTGCAACATGTTTCACATGTCGAAAGAGGGAGCTGGATCCGATACGTTTATCACTGGATACGTGCCCGGTGGCCAGCCCATGGACCTGGGCAACTATGACAACGGAGTCGCTTATCGACTGCCGCCCGGATCGACGCTGAGCTTGCAGATTCACTACACGACAGTCGGTACGGAGCAAAAGGGTCAGATCCAGGTAGGACTTAGATTTCCACGACGCGAAGTCCGCAAGCGGTTGTATCATTTCATCGTGGATCCTCGGGGTTGGAAGATCTCACCCAATGACCCGGCATTTCGTATCGAGGGCAGTCACACGCTGCCACGCAACGCGAATCTGCTGGGTATGTTTACTCACATGCACGTACGCGGTCGAGACATGACCTTCATTGCCGAACAGGAAGGACGGCCTTCTGAGACGCTGCTGCAGATTCCTAATTATAATTTTGATTGGCAACTGGGCTACGAATTGGCTCCCGGTAAAAAAGTATTCCCCAAAGGTACGAAGATTCGGGCTGTGGCACACTATGACAACTCGCCATTCAACCCCTACAACCCCGATCCGAACGACACGGTTGAATACGGACCGCAGACGATCCACGAGATGTTCAATGGATTTGCCTTTTATGTAGACCAGGACGAGACGCTGAGCATTCACGTTGACCCCGCCAATGGCAAGGTGATCGACTAATACGACAGTCGCTATCGCTATCGAAACTTAGTTGTCTTGTGTATAAAGCCTGAATTTACCAATTTGTTTCTGTCTCCTTACGAGACCTATCGACCCGAGATTCCGCAGCATCATGAAGCGTTCACTAAGCAAGAGTTTTTTGTTTTTGACTACTGTAGCTATGCTTGCGCAGTTAGCAGCGGCAGATATTTTGGCGATTGGTTTCTTCACAGGTAAGATTGAAAGGTTCGACGAAGTCACTCAGGCTCAGACGACATTTGCAACATTGGCCAGCAACCCTGGACTTTCGGGAATCGCCTACAGTTCGAAAGTAAATAAAGTTTACGTCAGCGCGTTGAATCATGGTGGAGTCTACATTCTGAATGCGGCCACGGGAGCGACCGAAGGGTTTCAGATGCTGGGCTTTGGGCCGGGCGGACTAGCGGTCGCTGCAAATGGAGACGTGTATGTCACTGACTTTATGTCGAATTTGGTGCGAATCTATAATCCAACCTTGTCCAACAGCCCTACGCTGATCAATGTTCCTGTGATGGGAGGGACCAGCGGCGTGGGATTTCTTGGTAACGGAGATTTACTGATCGCAACTCTTGGCTCAGGAGTCTTTCGATATGACGGAAGCACAGTGACCCAGTTCACCACTCATCCAGCCGCTCAATTGGCATCAGCACAGATCGTTGCAGCTGCATCC
>DAIRSD010000016.1:0-21765 GCA_036804625.1 Aureliella sp.
AGTTTCAATCGACGATCCGTCAGTCTGGCTGTCGACCGTAACATTTCTCGGACCTGAAGATCAATTGCAGCCAAATTCTTGCCTATTTCACGTGGTCAATCAAACTGGTGAGCCGCTCCAATTGGATTCTTTTCGGCTCTGGTTGCCTGAGGAGAATCGGTCGTTTCGGGCGTTGAGACCCGGTGCTTGGTTGACCGAGAAAATGCAGCGTTTTCCGTCCAGCGGGCAGATTCCAGCAGGCGATCGTGGCGGCGCTCGAGTGGTCACAGGGGCTTTGCCGCTGACGTATGCGGCGATCGAAGTCCGCTTGGTCGACTCCTCAGGCAAGCCCGTTACCGTTTGGGCACATCAGAGGATTAAGCGCGAGGTATTCGATATCAGCGGAGGTTGGGTGCATAGTTCAACCAGAGGCGGAAAGTCGTCTTTGGAATCCGAAGCCTACCTTAAGACTCTTCGCAGGGTCTATGTCAATACAGCTCATATCGCTGATGTTCCGGGCTACACCGATCAGACTCAGCCTAATGGTCTCTACACTCGATTCCCGCTCAAGTATTTTGGAGGCTTGAAGCCTGTCGAGCACTACGACTCGGATGCCTTGTTGCCGCGCATCCATGCTGTTGAGACGTTGGGCGAGCCGCAGTATGGAGGAGGTAAACCGGTGCCGCCCCAAGATTGCTGGAAGGAGTTGTCGACCTACGCGGCAACACGCCTGCCCACTTCGGTGACGCACAGCGAAGAGCGGATTTGGAGGTTCTACGCAGGGATATCCGACTATCCGCATTACGATGCTTACCGCGTGACGGCGCCTTCGCCTGATGCTTGGTCAAAATACGAACGTTGGGACGGTCTGCGAATTCGATGGGGGGCGCCCTTGGAGACGATAGGGGACATGTCTCGTTCGCTTCGGGAACTCAATCGACCAAGACCAACCGCCTATTGGTCACAGGGTCCGCATCACAACTGGCAAGGCTATGGACGAAAGCGCGGATCACCGACGCCTGATGAATTGCGACTTCAAGCGTACCATGCCTTGTCGAGCCGAATCACGTCGCTGTACTGGTTCAACCTAAGCCTTCGATCTCTGGTAACTTTCCCCGATCTAATCGAACCAATGACGCGCGTAGGCCGCGAGATAAAGATGCTTGAAGATTATTATTTGGAAGGTGACGCGACTAGCCATCGGCGAGTGCTGCGCGACGATGGCAAGCCAGATTGGGATCTGGATGTGGTGTCCGGGCCGCGCGGTGCGGTGTTGTTTGCGTTGGATTTAGCTTACGAACCGGACCCTGATCAGCGAGTGTTCCAGTTTGCACCGCCCCGCGATAGCACCTTCCGATTCCCGCTGCCTAATTACGTTAGCCAACCGGTGGAAGTCTTTCGACTGGACGCCGACGGAATTACGCAAGTGGAGTTCAAAATTGAATCTTCATCAGTCGAGATACGAGATCAGGCCAGTCGAGTGGCTATTTATTTAGCGGCAAACGATCAGGGCGAGTCGCAGCGATTGGAGGCGGTTCGCAAGTCGCTGATTGCGCAAGAGCAGGCGATCGACTTTGCCCCGGAGCGCAACGAAGCCGACTTAGCAATCTTGCAGGAACTAGTAGAAAAGAAAGACCAGTAGTCAGTTTGTCATGCCAGCTAAACGCCAACGGAAATCGACGAAACGCGCTGAGCAATTAAAAAGGCCGGATGTTGCATTGCCGCGCGAAGGAGATCGCAGCAGTGGTGTCAATCAGAATGATCGGTGGCGGTTTCAGGTTTGCGTTGTGTTTATTGTGGCCGTTCTGCTTAGGGTAATTCACTTTTTGTCGATGTCCCAAACGGCCATCTACGATGTGCTGATAGGCGATGCATGGCAGTATGATCGTTGGGGACGTTCGATCGCGGAAGGACAATGGATTGGCACAACGGTCTTTTATCAGACTCCGCTTTATCCGTACTTGTTGGGTGTCTTATATTTTATATTCGGGCATTCGGTATGGATCGCTCGCGGCGTTCAAGCTCTCATGAGCGGCGTTGCTTGTGTCTTGTTGGCTCGAACCGGAACTCGGTTGTTTGATAGTCGCGTGGGCTGGGTGTCTGGCCTGCTGTTAGCCGCTTATCCGCCAGCGATTTTCTTCGACGGAATCTTGCAAAAAGCCTCGCTGGATCTGGTGTTAGTGTGTGCTCTTTTGTGGTTGATCAGCAGGATACAGCAAAGGCAGACGCTGTGGACTGTACTTGGATTGGGGATGGTTCTAGGATCGTTGATCCTAAATCGAGAGAACGCCTGGGTCTTCTTGCCGGTGCTATTGATGTGGCTGATCTGGATTGGCTGGCAAGCGCAAGACAAAATCCAGCGTTGGGTTGCGGTGCCCGCCCTGGTGTTAGGGATGTCGCTGGTACTAGTTCCGGTGGGTCTGCGAAACTATTATGTGGGTGGCGAGTTTCTGTTGACGACGTCACAGATGGGACCGAACTTCTACATTGGCAACAACGCTCAGGCAGTGGGCTTGTACGTGCCGTTGCGGCCTGATCGTGGCGATGCACGCTTTGAAGCAACGGATGCAAGGCTGCTAGCTGAACAGGCCGAAGGAAGGCAACTTTCTCCGCGCGAAGTATCTCAGTACTGGATGCGGCGGTCGCGCGAAGACATCATGGCAGATCCTTTGCGCTGGATTTGGCTACTGGGTCGAAAGGGGTTTTTGACAGGGAATCATGTCGAATTGGTAGATGTTGAAGGGATTCGTGTTCATGCTTTATACTCACCGATCCTAACCGCTTTACGCTGGTTTCTGGATTTTGGAGTGGGCACGGCCGCGGCGGCAGGCGGTGTTTGGTTAACCAGGCATCGTTGGCGGCAACTTTGGGCGATCCATGGTTTGACAATCAGCTTTGCGCTAGCTGTCACGCTGTTTTTTGTGTTTGCCCGCTACCGATTTCCTTTGGTTCCGATGGTCATTCTATTTGCTGCTGCGGCCTTAGTCGGGTGCCTAGACATGTTACGTATGGACGAGGAGCGGAAATGGCGAGAGCTTGCGGTTGCTGGAGCCTTGGCGCTAGTCGTTGGGATCTTCAGTTGTTGGCCGCAACCCAAATATCACTCAGATGCGGTTACCTACTTCAGCGTGGCCACTGGGTTGAGCGATCAGGAGCGGCACGAAGAGGCGGTTGAGTATTTTGAGTTGGCCATCAAGGAAAATCCGTTGCTTGCTCCAGCGTACGTCAACATGTCCAATGCTCTTTCGGCAAAGCAGGATTGGGCGGGTGCCGAAAGGTTGCTTGGTCGCGCTCTTGAGATTCAGCCTGACAGCGCCGTGACGATTGCCAAGCTGGCGCATGTTCAGATTGAACAGGGGAAACTGGCTAAGGCAGAAGAAACATTGCAGCGGGCCATGGACATCGACCCATTGTCCTTGGAGACCAAGCGATCGCTTGGTAGACTGGAACTGCGAAAAGGAAATGTGGATACTGCTGTGGCACACTTTCGCGGCATGCTAGCTATTGACGGGAGGTCGTTCGAGGCGCATGCAGACTTGGGTATCGCTCTGATGCAGCAGGGTGCCATGCATGATGCGGTTCGGGAGCTAGAGGAAGCGATGCAACTGAAGCCTGGGCAGATTTTAGTGGCGAACAATTTGGCTTGGATCTTGTCAACCGGACCCGATAGCGTGCGCGATGGCAAACGCGCTGTTCAGCTTGCCGATGAGGTATGTCAGAAGACCAAGAACAAAGTTCCCGAGTTCTTAGACACACTTGCCGCTTCCCATGCTGCCGCCGGAGACTTTGCCAAAGCCGTCGAAACGATGAAGCAAGTCAAAGACATTCTCGAGGAACAGTCAAAACAAGAGGATGCAGAGAAGGCCCGCCAAAGAATAGTCCAATATCAACAGGGCCAAGCCTAATATGATCCAGATCTAGTTTCGGCCAAAGGCGATGCGCAGCCGCACTAAAAGTGCTGCTCGTACAGTTTAGGCCGTCAGAAGTAACGAACTGACGAATTTTATTCTGGATGAAGATCATCAGAAGCAACATGCCACGACCTTATTTTTGCACCCCTGCACTTTCGGCAACTTGAGGTTACCATATTTAGCGACCGTCTGCGGGATATTGAAACCGTTCACGGAATGAGGCGTCGCAAATCAATAGTTTAGGTTTAGGTTTAAGTTTAGGTTTAAACTTGAAGGTAAACTTAAAGTTAAACTTAAACCCACTCCAACCCGGTCCTTACTCAACCAACTCTAATAAACTTAGTGTACGGTTACCAAAAGAATTCCCCGGCATTGACTTTGAGCGGAAATCCGTTTTATGGAAAGAATAAAAGTAGCTATCGTTGGACTGGGTACAGTTGGCAGCGGCGTTGCCCGATTGCTGGTGGACCATGGTCAGCGGTTCTCTCGCAACGTGGGAAAGCAGTTGTGGTTAGAACGAGCGGTTGTGCGTGATCTGACTAAAGAGCGGTTGTGTGAATTGCCGCAAGGGACGGTTACTGACGACCTGAATGAAGTTCTGCGTGATCCAGAGATCAAGATCGTGGCGATGTTGGTGGGTGGATTGGAACCTGCTCGCAGCATTACGCTTAAGTTGCTGGAATCGGGCAAAGACGTGGTGACGGCGAATAAGGCTCTACTGGCCGAACACGGCGCTGAATTATTCGACCGAGCCCGCGCGCTGGGACGGTGTATCGCTTTTGAGGCAGCGGTCGCTGGCGGTATTCCGATTATTGCAAATATTAGCCAGTGCCTTTCTGCCAATCAAGTGCTGGCACTGCAAGGCATCCTGAACGGTACCAGCAATTTCATCGTCTACAAAATGGACGATCAAGGCTGGTCTTACCAGGCTGCACTACAGGAAGCTCAGCGATTGGGATTTGCTGAAGCCGATCCCACGATGGATGTCGATGGTAGCGACGCCGCTCAGAAGCTAGCGATATTGGCTCACCTAGCTTTTGGTGCGCGGCTGAAATGGCAAGACATTTCGCGTACCGGAATTGACCAGTTGCAGACTGTCGATCTAGCCTTTGCGGCTGAACTTGGCTACCGCATCAAGCTGATTGCGCATGCCAAATTGCTCGATGGTAAGTTGGAATTGAATGTATCACCCACACTGATTCGCAAGGGGCAGCCACTGGCTGAAGTTAGGGCCAATTACAACGCGATTAGCGTTGTGGGCGATGCGGTGGGCGATCTGTTTTTTCATGGCCAAGGTGCCGGTCAAATGCCTACGGCGTCAGCCGTGGCCGCCGATATGATCGACGTGGCAGTTGGGCGCGCGAAGATCACGTTTCGCACTTTGGAGCTATGGAGCGACCGGCAATCACCGGTGACTCTTCTGCCGCTTGATGAGCTGCCTGGTCGCTATTACATGCGGTTTGAAGTGTTGGACCAACCCGGCGTGATGGCTCAAATTGCGACGATTCTTGGCGAGGAGAAACTATCGATCGCTTCCATTATTCAGCACGAATCAGATCCGGATAGCGTAGCGGCGGGTGTGTCCCAGCCTATCAATGTGGTCATCATGACTCATGACGCCCCCGAAGGTGCTGCCAAGCGAGCCGAGTATCGCATCATGAAGCTGCCCGTTGTGCAAGGGAAATCGGTGCGATTGCGGGTCTTGGAGGCTCGGCGCAAAAGTTGATAATCTGCGGTGTTGCCCTTGTCGTTTCGTACCAGTATTGTGGCGACTTCCAATAGTTTTGAACTGCAAAGCTAACGAAAACATCAATATGAAATATGCGATTATTATTCCGGATGGATGTGCCGACTTGCCACTGGACGCATTGGGCGGCAGGACACCGCTGCAGGTAGCCAAGATTCCAAACATGGATGCCGTGGCGCGAGACGGTTTGGTGGCGCAGACCGACAACGTTCCAGCGCATTTTCCAGCCGGTAGTGAAGTGGCCAATATGACGCTGTTTGGATACGATCCCAATCAGTACTTTACGGGCCGCGCGCCGATTGAAGCTGCCGCTCAAAACATCCAATTGGGTCCGTATGACTGGGCTGTTCGCTGCAATTTAGTGACAGTTCTAGATCAAATCATGGTCGACTTTACGGCTGATCACATCTCGACCGAACATGCGACCAGTCTACTAGCAACTCTTGCGCAGGATGTGGGCGATTCACACCTCCAGTTTGTGCCTGGAGTTAGCTACCGGAACTTGATGATTTATCGTGGTGCAACTGGGCAGAGGCCGCCATTTTCGTCAGATACTCGAACCAGGGCACCACACGATCTGACCGACCTACCGATCACAGACGAACATCCACGTGGCACTGGCAGTGATTTGTTGACAGATATCATGCAGCGTTCTGAGGCTGTGTTTGCCAATCACCCTGTCAATCAACGGCGCATGGCAGAGGGTAAGCGCCCGGCCACCAACGTGTGGTTGTGGGGATTGGGTGGCGCTCCTCAGTTGCCATCATTTAGCCAGCGTTTTGGCCTTAGCGGTGCCATGATTACGGCAGTCGACTTACTGCGAGGGCTTGCGGCTTTAATTGGCTGGGATCGGTTGGAAGTGGAAGGGGCAACCGGCTACCTGGACACCAATTATGCGGGCAAGGGGCAAGCGGCCGTCGATGCGCTGGATCGTTACGACATCGTTTGCGTTCACGTGGAAGCGACCGACGAAGCGTCGCATGAAGGAAGACACCTGGAAAAGATCAAGGCTCTGGAGTCGATCGATCAGCACATCGTGGGGCCGGTACGCCGCAAGCTGGAAACTTTTGACCAGTATCGTCTGCTGGTGCTGACCGATCATCACACGCCTTGCAGCACTAAGAAACACAGTCATGGCATGGTCCCGCTGGCATTGTGCGGAGCGGGCATCTACGGGCACGGTGATAAGTATGATGAAGTGGTTGCAGCCGGTTCGCGGATTAGTTTTCCTAATGGCTGGGAGATGATGGCTCAGTTTATTAAAGGCTCTTGGTAATTGAGACCTCGGACAATAAATATTTTGTTACTTCATTGAGAAAAAAGGTAGTTGACTAGCTATGACCCTTGTTGTGCAGAAGTTTGGTGGTACCAGTGTCGCTGACCCGGAGAAGATTTTGGCTGCCGCCCGCAAGGCGATCCGTGCTCAGCAGCAAGGCAAGCAGGTAGTTGTGGTAGTCAGCGCCATGGGCCATAACACCGATCTGTTGATCGACTTGGCAAGCCAGGTTAGCGACAGTCCACCGGCTCGAGAAATGGATATGCTACTGTCAACGGGCGAACAGGTCAGCGTTGCGCTCATGGCCATGGCCGTGCATGCATTAGGCTACAAGGCGGTCAGCTTGACCGGCGCTCAGATGGGCATTCAAACCGACAGTTCATTTACGAAGGCCCGGATTCGCACGATTGATGCGGATCGAATCCGCAAGTTCCTAAACGAAGGAAATATAGTCATCGCTGCTGGATTTCAAGGCATCGATCAAGACTTTAATATCACGACCCTGGGCCGTGGAGGAAGCGACACAACTGCTGTAGCATTGGCTGCTGTGCTTCGAGCCGATGCGTGCGAGATCCACACCGACGTAGACGGCGTTTACACAACTGATCCACGTCAGTTGCCCGAAGCGCGTCATATCAGTCAGATCAGCTATGACGAAATGCTGGAACTGGCAAGTCTGGGAGCTGGGGTCATGCACAATCGGTCGATTGAATTCGCCAAGAAATACGGGGTTCCCATTCATGTGCGCAGCAGTTTCAGTGATACGATGGGCACGTTGATCGTTAGCGAAAGCGAGTCGCCTAGCTCTGTCGTGTGTGGTGCTGCCATGACTCGGGACGAAGCCAGGATTACGGTTCAAGGTGTCCCCGACGTGCCTGGAACGTCGCTTCAAATCTTTCAGTTGTTGGCTGAAAACAAGATTGATGTCGATATGATCGTACAGAACGTCGGCGAAGAACGTCGGGCTGATGTCTCCTTTACGGTACTTAAGCAAGAACTTAAGCAGGCCTTGCAGGTGCTGGGGCAAGCTGTCCAGCAGGTAGGGGCAACTGGATGTACGTGCGATGACGATGTGTCCAAAGTAAGCGTGGTTGGCTTGGGTATGGCTTCGCAGGCCGGCGTTGCTCAACGAATGTTCCAGGCTGTGGCAGATGCCGGTATCAATATTCAGATGATCACTACCAGTGAGATTAAGATTTCGATTTTAGTGTCACGTGGGCAGGCTCAAGCGGCACTGCGCGCAGTGCATCAAGCGTTTGAACTACACAAGACTCCGGCAGACGCGATCAAGTGGTCAACTTTGCCCACGCGGAAGGGATCGCAGGCGGATTTGGACAAGCTAGTCAGGGATCTACATGCGGCTGACATGGAGCAGTTGCAATTGAGCGACATTAGCATGTCCGACGATCAGGCTCGTATCACCTTGTCCGGTGTGCCCGATTCCCCTGGCTTGGCAGCCAACGTCTTTAGTCACGTGGCTGCCGCTGGCGTCAACGTGGACATGATCGTCCAAAGCTGTGATGGCTACCAGGGTATTACCAGTATCAGTTTTACGATTCCCAGACAGCAGTACCAGCAATGCCTAAAGGTTGTCGAGTCGTTTAAGCAACAGTTTGGCGTGCACACCGTTACGGGCAGTCCGCAGATCTGTAAACTATCTGTCAGTGGAATAGGCTTGCGAAGTCATACGAGCGTGGCGATTGGAATGTTTCAGGCCTTGGCGAATTCTGGTGTCAATGTAGACATGATTAACACCAGTGAGCTAAGGGTGAATGTTGTTGTCGATAGTGCGTCAGCCAGGCAAGCGCTGGCAAGTTTAACGGAAAGGTTTCAGCACAGCATTGCTTAGAGTCGCGTGGATGTTAGGCGATCCGGCGTTCGTGTGAAGTATCCAGTTGATCATGCAATTGAGCTAACTTGCTTTGAACCAATTTCCATTGCTTGACAATATCACTGACGACCTGCTGACCAGGTGCGTCTTCTTTGTTCGTGGCAGCAGCCTTTTTCTTTGAGGCAGTTTGATTGTCAAAGACGGTACTTGGGATGTGCGTTTGCGAATTGGGCTGCGACAATTGATCTAAAGTGATCGGCTGAGTGATCAGTTCATGGTCGCCAATCAGTTGCTGCATTCTTTTGGCAATTTGTGATGCCAGTTGTGGCAGCCTTGCATCGGCATCTTCTGAAGTCAGCAAGTTTTCAAACGTGAATAAGCTGGAGCGGAAGACGGATTGAGACTGCCACTTTCCAAGTTTGTGGGACATTGCTCCCAGTGTCTTTTGTAACGCCACCATCAGCATTGATTCGGGGCTGCCTGATGCACTTTTTATTTCTAGTACCAGCCAGCGCGCTGTTGTCACTTGGTAGACAAACTGTTTGGGGGTGGCGGCACTTTGGAGCGCTGCGTTGAATGTCTGGGCATTTTCCGCTTGGCAACCTACCGCGTAGACGTTCACGTATTGTTGACCTGGACGCGTTTGGGAAATGGCATTTTGAGTCAACCAGGATCTCACCAAGCTGTTGCACTGGTCGACAGGCAGAAGAATGCCAATTGAGTTCCCACCGCGCGATCCTGTCTGAGCGGAAACGGATCCGCCGATTTCGCCGATCAGCTTGGCTGCCATGTTCAGGCTTGTACCGACAGGCAACTCCTGCCAGGGTGCCACTCGATTGATACATCGCATCAATTCTGGAGACAATCCTTGTCCCAAGTACTCGACCCAAATCACGATCCGTTCGCTTAGCCGATCTTTCCAGCCAGCGCGGATCACCACCTTTCCTCCGGGTTCGGTAGCTGCAACCGCGTGGATGGTCAGATGAAATAGTAGTCGCGATAGTCGTGCTGGGTCTAAGTATAGATCAGGTAAAGCCATATCCCAACCGATCCAATCCAGTTTCACCTGCTGCTGTGCAGCAAGCTCTTCCAATGTTCGAGCGATTGCGCCGCGCCACTCCGCCAGTCGGAACCTGCATCGTGTTACACCGCTACCGGACAATTGATGCTGTCCGATTCTGGTCAAACCAAGTGACTCCATCCATCGACCGACCATCTGGAGATTGGCATTGGCAATAGACAGCCTTAGAGCGTCTTCAACCGTAAAGTGACAGTTGGATTGCATCTGCTGAGCGAAAGCCAGAACGGTACTTGCCGCCAACCGCAGTGGAACGCGGATTTCATTGGCAATTCCTGCTGCCTGACTAGCTTCCCAGCGATTGTTCTGAGCGTTGCTATTGGTGGGCATCAAGTGCGGCCTAGGAACGACGCTTGCTGGCGTTAGGCTTGGTTTGACGCTTGAGATCGAATTCTTTTGAAGTTGAATATCTGGCCGTTGATGGTTGGCTAAGCTTTGGACCCCCACCTGCTCACTCCAGCACAGCGGGTAGTGAGGCCCAGCAATCGGCTGACTTCGGTCCTTTCCTGTCTGTTTCTGCCGATTTAATGTCCTGAGTTGTGTGTCTGGTTGTAACGGCGTCATCGGTTTCATCCTTGAGAAGACTCGATCCTTTGCCTACCAATGGCATATCATGGATTATCGACCGAGCAAGAGTTGTTTTGGCAGTAGTTGCTAGCAGCTTAAGTGCCAAAACCAAGGATCGAAGACGAAGGTATCAGTTTTGTCGTTTGGAGTGAATGGGGAGAGCGTCCCGGTCGTTTGGTACAGGCCAGCCATTCTTGAATACGGTTCTTCAGGAATTTAGCGGGCGAGCCGTTTGTTTTGGGATTAGCAACAACGCATAAGTTTTCTGATATTTGAAGAACCGTGGCTAACGTCAAGACGGCTAATTATGCAGAAAAGCTTGTGCTAAGGTGCTTAACAACTTGAATTACTTCGTGAGCGATTACCAACGATGGGATTGGTAGGTGCGATAATGTCGTTCGTAGATGACCGGCTGTTCGTGTACGATAACTGGTTGAGGCTGAACGATCACAGGGGAGCCGTAAGTGCGATTGGAGTAAGCTGGATTATCCTGAGGCAGATTGGAGGCTAGCGGAGCCGCTTGCATCGCTGAAATGACGGTATCGCTGATGCCTTGTTGATGCAGCGAGATGATATCGCTTACTTCCAGTCGTCGCTGAATGCCTCGGGCCTGCATCTGCGACATGATCACTGAATCACTTACTCCACTGCGGCTCATCGAAAGAACGTCGGCCATGCTGACGCCAGACTGAGCAGTGGCCTGCTGCTGCGTGTAAAATTGTTGTTGCTGAGAATACATGGCCTGTTGATGAGCGTAACGCTGTCGGGACATTTGATTGTCGTAGTTTCGTCCCATCATGCCGCCAGCCACGGCTCCCACCGCTCCACCAATCAACGCCCCACCAGTAGTCTTGTCCGTTTGCTTGCCGATCAATCCGCCAATGACAGCACCGGTCACGCCGCCTACCGCAGCTCCCTGCGTCGTGTATCGCTGAGCATAAATAGGATTAGAGACTGCCACGAAAACCATGGTTACGAGAGCAAACGTATTTCGATTCATGACAACCACGCTTCCTACAATTATGTCATCATCCAAACGGTCAACATTCAGACGTTCAACGCTTCGATAGAACATCTCACTCGTAATATCGGCAATTTAGTAAGCCTAATCAAATCCTCTTAACATTTATGATTTCTACAATCAAGGCTGCCGAATCGATCGTGTATTAGCTACTTTGAGGCGCTCAACAGTACTTTGCGAATTTGATCCCGAGTCGGTTCGTCTTGCTCGCGAAATAGCAGCATGCGCATGCTTCGCTCGATTTCTGGGTCCAACATGGAACTAAGTAGAGAAACTGCCAGACGGCGAACTTCCGGTTGACCATCTTCGGCCATCCAGACAAGCCAGGGGCGGGTGTCTAGGTCTGGGGACACAGCAAGCTGCTGAATCAACTCCATGCGTCGCACCGCCGAACCGGTTGCTAACTCCGAAGCCAGTTCGATGCGGTAGTCGCTGAGCCCATGGTTTCTTAAGGCCAATGTGGCAGCTTTGGTGATGTCGGGATTGTCGCTGGCCAATAATCGAACCAGCTCTGCAATTTCAATCTTGGTGATTTCGCCTAAGTCGGGGATTTCCGAGCTTAGCTTGGTACGAGGCAGTGCGTAGCTGGCAATAGACGCTGGGGTTTTGGCTAGCGCAGGCATTTCAGGCTTGGAACTGGATGCAGTAGGATGATCATCCTTAATTTCGCTTGTAAGTTCACTGGAAATGTGTACTCCACTAAACTGCGCAACGTTTGAGTCGCTCAAGTGAAACGAGGTGTCATGCAGCGCAGGATTTGTGTGAGTGGCCCCCGATTCTGGATGTTCGGGCGGAAGCACTGGAGCCGTTTGCAAGCGGTTAGCTATGCCAATCGGAACTGGCTCGGGCGCTGGTAGCACAGTCTTGGGCCCGTGCAAGTCAATTGGATTTTCGATGGCGATGTTGCCGATAGCCTGCTGGCCTGGACTTAACAATCGCTGGCAAACGGCCATGGTCGCTTGCAGTTGCGGATCATTGATCGTGACGCACAGGGAGTAAAGCTTTGCGGCCAAGCTTCGAACCAAAATCTGATTGGCTTCAGGCAAGGAACTGGGCAACTGCGACAACTGTTTGACAAGATGATCGATCTGCGCTTGCTGTTGCAGCAACGGCAGGCTAGACCACTGATCGATGCGGATTCCCAACTTATTCCAGGCAGTTCTGGCAACTCGCTGGTCGCCATGTTGCAAGCCACGGACCAGTAGGGCGTCAGTGTCTGAACCCAGGACGCCCAACGCTTCTAGGGCTAACATCGATTCTTTAGCCGACCAGTTTGGCTCCACTTGTTTGGCCAGGTGCGACCTTAGATGTTGCTTGGCGTACAGCCAACCGCCAGCCCCAACGGCCAGTCCTATGGCAAACCAGAGCCAGGCACCACCTGGTAACCATCGTGAGGGTCGCGGACCTGGAGCCCGAAATCGTAAGTCGATTCTCTCGATGTTCTGTTTGTTGTCGGTCATTAAAGCAAAACTCCGCAACGGTTCCAAGCAACTTGTGTGCCTTTTCGCAAAATACCGAGATTTGCTCAAGATCAAAATCCGTGAACGCTGGGTTAGGAGGAATCTCAATGTTCGCAGGCGGTTATTGCAACTGTCTGTTACTTTCCGCCTAATCCGCACAAGTTGAATGGGGCGGCGGGTCTGTTCCTGCCGAATATTCCCAGAGTATACGGAACTGCCTACCTGGTCTTAAGCAAACCCATGGCACGCTCCGCAAGCTTTTTCGAAATAGCAGCATTTCAATTTGGGGGCGAATTGAGGTGATCCGAAGTAATACGTTTGGAACTGATGCAAAACGGCAATTTCAAGCTAGTTGGCTGCGAAGATCGCCGTCGATTGCGTGGTTGTTGGTCGCCATATTGCAATTTTGGTGTAGTTCGATCGATGGCACTATAGCTGCAGAACCTTCTGAGAATCTTTTCTCGAATCGAAGGCAGTTGATCGAATCGGCGATTCAAACCATCCCTTTTCAACGAATGCCAGATGGCTATTCTACGGCGGTTCGTGAAGTGCTGGAGAACCCAAGCTTCATTCGCCAGTCCCAGTGCGACTCGTTGCAATGCGATCCAAACCTGCTGAACTTTCTAGTTCGTCATCCAGAGGTGATGGTCAATATTTGGGAATTGATCGGTATCACCAATATCTCCGCTGAACGGACGGGAGCCAATACATTTTCGGCCGACGATGGAGCTGGGACTAAATGCAATTGCGAACTGATCTACAGCGAAAATGACCTTCATATCTATTATGGAACCGGATTGTATGACGGGATATTGGTACCACGCACCATCAAAGGCCGTGTCGTATGTGTTCTAAGAAGCAATTCACGCCCGAACGCTCAAAGCCACAGCGGGCACTTGATCGACGGAACCATGGATGTGTTCCTTAGAGTGGACAATCTGGGAGCCGACCTGCTGACTCGAACATTGGGCCCGATGGTTGGCAAAATCACCGATCATAATTATCAAGAGACATCTCGGTTTGTGTGCCAGTTGTCGGAGGTATGTGCCAAACATCCTCAGGCGGCTCAGAGCATAGCGGGGCAATTAAACGTGCATCATGAATCAGTGCGCAACGAATTTGCGGCAATCGCCGCACAGATCTCACTTCAGCGGCGTCAACGGATTAGTGCACAGAACCGAACGGATACGGCTAGTCCAATAGCTGGCAGCGATTCGGGTGCCACCCTACGCGAGTCGTTAGGCAGCGTTCAGATTGCAACGCTTCCCGACGTTGTTCCGTCAGCCAACTTAGTAACCGCGTCAGCAGCCCAAGCCTCAGGCAAGTCGACTGGTAGCACGGCAGAATCAAGTCGAAATGTTAACAGCAACGCAACAGCCAGTGATACATATTCTACCACCATTCGTTCCGGAGCGTCGCAGGGTGTGACGCCCAAGAAGGCCGGTCTCCAATTGCGACGATAGCAATGCTAAAGTAAGATACTAACACATTTAGCTAGATTTCAGCAAAGCTGGTTAGGCAGCAAATCAAGCATTTTAACCGCTTTTATGCTCGAACCGTTGCTGGTCGACCGATCGAAACGGCTGGCTTTAGCGGATAAGAATCAAACGGAAGGAAGGCTGATTTTCCTTCGTGTCTGCGGATGGTTCTTCTGGCCGCTCTTCGGGCACCATTTCGTATCGATTATCCTGACGATAAGACCAGAGCCAGGCTCTGTCCGCTTCCGCAGAATAACCGAATTCGCCGCTTCGGATGGTCTGCCAATTTTCCGCTGTATGACCAATGGCCGTAAGATCCGTCAGTCGCTTGGGCCATTTCCCGAACCGCTTTTGGTACCGCTTGATGCCCAAGGCTGTGGAAGTTTGGCGCCGGCCTTCTTCACGCTTAACAAAGGTCTTTGCGGCACTTGCAACCGCTGGAGTTAACAACTCGAAGGTCATGTCGTCAAATGACTGAGGCTGATGACCTCGACGAATCAGCGACTGTTCCAATTTCTCTGCGGCACCCAACAGTTGACCTAGGTCATCAGTCGCCATCGACTGAAGTTCCTCTGACAATTCTAGATACACTCTCTGAAGCCGCGCTAGTCCCACCCTGTGGACTGTTAATCCTTCGGACTGAGTGCCTGTACTTAAGCCAAATTGGGCTGCAAACATGGCTTGTTCTCCAGCCCACGTCGAGCGCCACTGGTCAACCACATTTTCGGATGGGCCAAGCTGCTCGGATGGCACGAGCTGCTGGCTTAGTTCCTCCAACTGAGCCTCGGTCCACAAATCGACCTGCAAAGACCTGGTAACGGCAGCGTGATATCCTGCCTCACAGGCGTCCCCAATCATCTTAGTAACTAAGCTTGTCGAATAGGGAACTGACTGACTGGTAGCCTTCATCATGCTCAGTCCCTGCATTGCGCGAGTCGCGTCTTCGTGATACAAAGCGTACTCCACTTCAAGGGCTAACAATCGCATCACGGATCGTAAGTTGTGCATGTAGCCTAATGATGAATGAAAACCACGAAATTCTAATGGCAACCAGACTGGTTCTGGCCTCTGTGTTGCCTGCTGAAGTTTATCAAGAATTGGCCGAGCGTACCGCAGGTACTCCGCCACATAAGGCTCTTCCCGCCAAGGCTGGTTGGGGTCCAGAACTTCCGGCAGTTCTGCTTGACCCAAGCTAGGTAGATTCTGCAAACTGGGATAGGAAATCAAATGTTGTTCCATTAAGTCCAAGATCTCCGCCCAAAGTGCGCTCTGAGTATCATGATTCTGGCTACGATGCCACTGCTCTAGCGATGCATTATCGACAGGCAATCCGCGGGCTGAGATCCGTTTTAAGTGGCTCTGGATTTCGGATGACCGGCTCCACAGTTGATAACCGTGATACGCGATGAGGGCTGGCGCAAATAGGGTTGTTAAAGCAACCAGCCATCGTAAAGTTCCGCTGTTAGTCGATCGATGAGTGCTTTCACCCGAAGGCTGTTGCATACGACGGGTTACGCCATCGTGATTCATTGGATAGCTCATAGTTTCCCCTCTTCTACTTGCTGAGTGTCCCCTGCACGTTGCTCCGCAGCCGATTGTAGGACGCTGGGTAGCTCCTTGAGCAGCTCCGCCGCCTGACGTTCCCAGCCAGCGTTCCACTGCAGTCCCGGTGCGACGAACTGGCCGGCAACATGGACCGCCAGTGTATTTTTTACATCATCAACTCTTACTGAGGACTTTGAATCGGTCAGCCCGTAGATGGAAGGGCTGCGATCCCAGTATCGAGCGATCCGCTGCAAGAGTTCACGGTCAACAGTCGTGAGCGTTGGACTAGCATCGGTCGGCTGATTAGCAACTGTTACGGCCGGTGAGGCACTTGCTAATAGCCATAAATCGCCGGCAGCTATCTGTTGTCGCTTGAATTGGAAAAGCCAATTCTGAAGTAGGCCCTGTGGCAAGCCAAACATGGATCCATGTTGAAAAATATCCTTTTCGTACCCACCGAGCGTCCTCGATTCTCGATTCTGTTGAGCGATCTGAAAAGTACGTGCCACAGCCAGTTGTCTAGCAGCTTTGCGCTTCGGGATATCACCAATTTGCTTGACCAGACCGGCGTAAACGTCTTGGCTCATGTTATTCAGGCTTTCAGGTTGCTTCAGTTCCGAGAGCAGCCAGATCTCAACCACATCGGCAAAGTCCTGAGCTAAGATCGATTGATTCAGTCGCATTTGATAAGCAATCTTCCGAAGGATCTGAAGCGCTGTCCGATAGTGCTTCAGCGATTCGTCGGTAGCTGGCTCTTTGAGCCAAGATAGTCGGGTGTGCTGGCAGATAGAATGAAGATATTGACAAGATCTAATCACATCGTTGCGACCACTGTCATTGTTGCCAACAGCGATGCCAGATGATACTTTTGCCAATTGATTAGACAGATCCTGCATGACTTCTCGCTGGTGATCCAACAGCGAGATATGTTGGGCCGATTTGTCGGTTGGTTCAGCGTCTTGTTCATCTGTCGGCGTTGATTGTTCTGAAGAATAGCGCAAGACAATTCCAGGCAACTTATCGTTGAAAGCTGGCTGGTCCTGCAGAAAGTCCAACATCTCTTGCTCAATGCTCACTGACAACTTGGGCTCGTTGAATGCAGACCAGGCAAGAGGCATGACGGGAATCACCAGCATCGCCAACAACCAGCCCAAGTGGGTCAAGTAGAATTTGCGCTGATGGCTGCGGTCCATCCAGGCTCGCATTCCATGCCAAGTGGCCGCTAGTGGTATCACAAAGAAGGCCATCATCAAAATCAACGGGGTGCCTACCATGGAGATACCGAAGACGAAGTAGAACAGCATCAGCAGGCTGCATAGCGGAGCCGCTAGAAATGCAAGCGTGACGCTCGGGATCACCTGAGCCGTCCATTGTGAGGTGCCGTACAATAGCCATGCCATCAGTAGTAAAATCAAGCACTCGGTTTCCCCGATAGCTGTTAGATCCAGTCGAGCCAATGCGACTCCCAGACAGACAGCTAGAATTGCGATGGTCGCCGGAAGTGCATGACGTGTCGCCCAGGTCAATCCTGGGGACACACCTCGATCGGACAAAAAGCGGATTCTCCGTCCTAAGCTATCGCTCAGAAACACCAGGCTGCCCATCCAAATCAGCGATAGGAACATGCCAACTGCCAGGGATAACACTGTTACAGTGTGGACGTATGAATACTTAGAATAGACCTCCGCCCCTCCCCACGCGAAGAGAAATCGGGAGCCCATCGCTATGGCAAGAGCGGCGAAGGCACCAAGAGCTAACAGCCACTTCCCATTTTGATGCCAAGTTTGCCACAGCAGAGCCGAGTACGGGCTGATAGGCGGCGCAAGGGTCGCGCTTCGTCCAAACGCTTGTTGGATCAGCGGTTGATCCAGGCTAAGCAAATGCCAAGCGGTTGGCGTCGGGCCATGAGGTCCGAATCGAGTGCTGGCCCCGGTCTGTTCGATCTGAAAATACCGCCGCGACCAGAGAAGCGTCAAGAACAAGGCAAGTATGCTGCAAGTCAGCAGAATCAGTAGATTGGGATACGGGTTGTCATGATGGTTAAGCTGTATGAAATAGCGTAAGCTTTGCAGGGCAACTGGCACGGCTGCGGCGACAGTAAGTGACAGCAGCGCTGGCAATGGTCCTGCAGTGCGCCAGGCCAAAGCCGACCCAGCAAAAAGTAGGTAGACGCTATACAGCAGCCAATTGGGAACTCGGTCATAGAGCCGGTAGGTTGACTCGCCGGCCAACTGGAATAAAGCACCAGCCACTGGTAGCCAGATCAACCAAAGCAAAGCCAGTACAGACAAAGCTAAGATCATTTTGATGAACACTAGAGCTGTAGAAGAAACCGGCAAGCTGGCTAGCCAGTAAAGCGTGCGATTCTCCTTCTCTTGACTCACCTGAATCGCCCCCACACTGGCCGCAAACAAACAGGGAATGATCCAGATAAACTGCTGCGGGTCTTGAATGGATGACAAAGGCATCGCGATCCAATTCATGGCCACCAATCGCGCTAGAAACACAAGAGCGCCGACGATGGGAATCAGTGTGAACAGCGGCAGCAATTGCCTCAGCTCTTTCCACCAAAGTCTACGCGGATAGGCTACAGTAGGCATGGTTCATGGTACTCCAAAAATTGTCAAATGTGACTGCGATGGTCATTTGCAACTCAAGTCTGGGCTAAGCAACTTCTGAAGAGTTGCGATTTCGGCGATTGAGTACTTTAGCGACTTCGCGTTGGCCCTGACCGCGCACGCAGGCTGCGAACAACTCGTCTAGCGTGGCCGAGCGACTTGTCACCTGTTTGATTCCATTCGAATTGCGTAAGGTCTCTAATAACTCATTGTCCATACCCTGAACAATCAACTGTCTTTGGCGGCCTTCAGCTTGATCGCTCAGCACTTCAACCGGTTCTGCTAGCAGCGGCAAGCTGACCAGCGGATCTTCAACCGTGATGGTTAGTTCGTGGACGGTTTCGCGCAGCCGTTGCAGAGTGTCGGCCACGCGAAACGAACCCTGATGGATGATGGCGATGTAGTCGGCCACTCGTTCGACTTCCGCAATTTGATGACTGGAAAGCAGTACCGTGCGGCCGGTCGCAACGCGGTCCAACATGCTTTCCAGAAATTCACGTCGCACCAACGGGTCCAGTCCCGATGTGGGCTCGTCCAGGATCAGCAACTGCGGATCATGAGCAAGAGCCAGTGCCAAGGCGACTTTAGCGCGCTGACCTTTGCTAAGCGCTTTGATCTTGCGATACTCGGGCACTTCGTATCCAGCGATCAATTCAAGATACCGCTCCAGATATCCCGTCGCATAAAACGAAGCAGCAAACCATCCGATTTCACCTACAGTCATCCAATCATAAAGAGCCGGTGCATCCGAGACGTAACCGATACGCTGGCGGATGGATAGCGCATCGGTGGCCGGGTCCAGACCAAGCACTTGGCAGCGACCCGAGCTAGGCTTTAAGAAACCGGTCAGAGCGCGAATGAGCGTTGTTTTACCCGCCCCATTTTCGCCCAGCAGCGCGTAGACCGTACCGCTGGGAATCGTCAGGTTGACATGATCCAAAGCCAAGCAGCCGGGATACGACACTGTCAACTGGTCGATCGAAATGGCTGTGATGGACGAAGCAGCGGTTGTTGTTTCAGTGTTCATCGGTTCGCCTTGATATTGGTGGTAAGCTGTGGGTTGGGTGGAGTTGTAGTTGGAAGCTTGAGAACTTTTGCCCTTGGTCGCATGACTTCGAATTATCCGGTTGCGTTTGCAACGGTCTGAATCTGGCCGTCCAGTTCCTCCAGTTGCTGGCTGACCAATTGATGAATTTCCTCCGAGCCCAAGCCTGCATGGAGCGCTTCGGAGAGAACCGAACGCAATCGTTGGGCGACGAGAGATCGACGAGCCTCCTGGCAAGCCTGAAGTGCATTGGCTCGAACCGTCAGGCCAATTCCGCGTACCGATTCCAACACTCCGTCGGACTGCAATTGTTGCATGGCTCGGTTGATGGTGTTTGGATTGATGGTCAGTTGCTGACTGAGCGTCCTGACACTGGGAAGAAGCTGCCCTGAACGCAGAGTCCCCTCGGCGACGGCAAACTTGACCTGCCTGACGATCTGGTCATAGATCGCCACACCGTTTTTTGGGTCAATGGAAAAGAACATCATGAGTCCTTTGCTGGTAGTGATCTGGTGTACTAGCAGAATAGTAAACTAGGTCGCAAGTTTCGTCAATGGGCAAAAAATTGATTTTTTGCAAAATTTCAGCTTACTGAAGTTGTCATAGGTTGTCGGGGGTCGTGCCGAGGTCGGTGAAGCAAAGAGCTTGGACTCTGCGAAAGTTGCTGACCGTAGAGTGATTTCTCAGCCCTTCGTTTGTTGGGAACTCGCAACGCACCATTGGCTTTGAAACGAACAAGATATTGAGTGGCATTCTCTGATCGAAATCCGGGAATCGATCAGAATTCGAATTTCATTTGCCAAGGTCGCCGTTGTGGAAACGGGGCGAAAATGCTATCTAGTGAAAAGTCCTGATGGAGTCTATTTTGCGAGGAAGTATCGATGGAAAGAGTTTTGCTACAAGAATTAGCCGACTTGGTGGGTGGTCGTTTGGTCGGACCCATGGTAAGTCATGTCCGTGATGCGCTTCCGTTGCAAGATGCAGTGGATGGTTGCATTACGATGATGGATTCTGAGAAGCAGGTCGGGCTGGTCAACGCTTCGTCAGCTTCGGCTGTTGTCGCAGGGCATGCGTACTCAGGTTGCACAAAGACGATGCTGGTCGTCCAGAATATTCATTCCGCCTTCCAAGCAATAATTATTCGGCTTCGGCCTGCGAGTGCTACTTTACATCTGGATGTGTCTTCTACTGCAATGCACATAGATCCAACCGCCTGCGTGGATGTTACATCACAAATTGGCACCGGTTCCCGGATCGATCAATACAGCGTGATCGGCGCCAACTGCCGAATAGGCCAGCGCTGTTGGGTTCATTCGGGAGTTACTTTGATGGAAGGTTGCCAACTGGGTGACGACTGCGAAGTGTTTCCGGGGACCGTTTTCTATCGTCACACTCGACTGGGTAATCGCGTCACGGTGCATGCCAACGTTACGTTGGGTGCGTATGGTTTTGGATATCGTCAGGTCGAAGGTCGTCATGTTCGAGCAGCTCAACTTGGCTGGGTAGAGATCGACGATGATGTCGAGATCGGTGCTAACTCGACCGTTGATCGTGGAACCTACGGTCCTACTCGAATAGGTGCTGGTACTAAGTTAGACAAGATGGTGCAAATTGGCCACAACTGCCACATTGGGCGGCACAACCTCATTTGTTCGCAAACCGGAATTGCCGGCTCCTGTCGAACGGGCGACTATGTGGTAATGGGAGGCAAAGTGGGCATTGCAGATCACGTCGAAATTGCAGATCGTGCGACACTTGCCGCAGGCAGTGGAGTGATGAGGAATATTCCTGAAGGAGAAGTCGTATTGGGGCGTCCTGCAGGTCCCATCAAACAAAAGATGCAGGAATGGGCTGTATTGCCGCGAGTGCCAGAGATGCGAAAAGAGCTGCATGAACTCATAAGACGTGCTAGTCAATTTGAGGCTCAGTTAAAGGATTCGGACTCAAGCAATTGTCAGGTTCGAAAAGATGTGGCGTAAGCGAAAATGCAATTCGGCAGACCCGCAAGCGGTGAAGATGGAGTCGCACGTAACTGGAGCGGTTTCTATCACAACGGGCTCCAGCGGTAATGATTTAGCAAAAGTGGAGTCGCTGGCCGGACGGAGGGGAGGGAAGGTTGCAGGGGGGGGTGGGTGGGATGGTGGAGGGCGGGGCGCGGCTCGCGCCGCCCCCAGGCCGCGCTTACAGCGTGGTGCCGACGGTCGGGTAG